>JAKMEV010000125.1:0-2617 GCA_022425785.1 Akkermansiaceae bacterium
GGATCCGAATACGACGGAGGACACCGGGTCCCCATGTTCGTCCATTGGCCCGCTGCCGGACTCAACCAACATCGCAAGATCGGCACCCACTCCCACGCCGTCGCTCTCGTCCCCACTCTGCTCGACGTTTGCGAAGTCTCCAACAAAGGCGATGTCAAATTCGATGGTCTTTCACTCAAGAACCTCTTCGATTCTGATGCGAGCGCCGAGTGGCCCGACCGCTACCTTGTCACCGATTCCCAGCGTGTTGTGGACCCCGTCAAATGGCGTAAATCCGCCGTGATGTCCCAGCAATACCGACTCATCAATGGCAAGGAACTCTACGACATTAAAGCTGATCCCGGTCAGAAGAAAGACCTCGCCAAGAACAAGCCAAACCAGGTCAAAAAGATGCGAGCCTTCTACGATGCCTGGTGGACCGAGCTTGAGCCGACCTTCGCACAGACTACCGAAATCTATCTCGGCCATCCCGACCACCCGTCTGTCACGATGACCGCACACGATTGGCTCAATATTTCCCCACCGTGGAACCAAGGCCACATCCGCAAAGGCCAGGGAGCACAGACAAAACAGTTCGGCGGTCACTGGGCGGTCAAGGTTCTCAAGGAAGGAACCTACAAAGTCTCTTTCCGTCGCTGGCCCACCGAAGCAAACCACCCTATCACGGCCTCACTTCCTCCAGGTAAAGATGTCCCCGGAGCCTCCAAAGCCTTCCGCACTAGCAATGGAGTCTCTCTCAAGATGACCACCGCCTCCCTCCGTATTAACGGCAAGGAAATCGCTTCCAAGCCGGTCGGCAAAAAAGACGCCGTAATCACCTTCACGACCACACTCACCAAAGGCTCTCACGCCCTCGCTCCCGTCTTCATTTCCGAAAAAGGAGAAACCGGAGCCTTCTACTGCATCGTGGAAACCCAATAGCACGCCGGAAACCCCGAGCTCCAACTCGACTCTCGCACTCCCAGTCTCAATCGTTCATTTGTCGCTATAAAACATGCTCGCATTCTCAACCTGCTGGAACAACGCCCGCCACACTGATGGCGAACACATGATCAACGAAATCCTCGAACTAGGTTTCGACACCATGGAGCTTTCCCACGGCATGACCGTCGCCAAGCTTCCCGGGATCCAGCGGGCCTTCGATGCCGGTCGTTTTAATTGTGTTGGCGTGCACAATTACTTCCCCTCGCCCACCGAGATCATGATCGATGCGCCCGACGCGTATCAATACTCCTCCGACCACCCGCCGGAGCGCTCCCGTGCCTACAGCGAAACGCTCAAGACCCTCGAAATGGCCAAACGCTTCAACGCCAGCTATGTCGTCCTGCACATGGGTTCCATCCCCAACATGCCCCATCGGGATTGGACCAAGCTGCTCACTAAAAAACTCAAGAACGGAGAGCAACTCTCCGATGATTACGCCGACGACAAACTCGCCGCAGTTCGAAAACGTGAAAAAAACGGCCCCAGGTATTACAAACGTGCCATCGATGTTCTCGAACGCCTCATCGAACCAGCCAAACAAGCAGGTGTCGTTCTCGCCGTTGAGTCACGCTCCAAATACGAAGACGTCCCCGACGAAAGAGAAATGGTCGCTCTTCAAGAACACTTCGCGGACTGCCCGCAAATCGGCTACTGGCACGACTTCGGCCACGTTGGCCTGAAGCACAATCTCGGCCTCCTCGATCACGACCAGTGGCTCGCCAAGATGGAACCCTATCTTATTGGCGCCCACCTGCACGACGTGCAATGGCCCGACCGCGACCACCGCGTCCCCCTCACCGGCAGCCTGCCTTACGACCAACTTCTCAAGCACTTCAAACCCGAGATGCCTCTGACCTGGGAACTCTCGCCGACCCGCCAAACCAAGCAGATCGAGAATGCAGTGAAACTCTGGCGCGCCAAGTATCCCGAAACTCTCAAGGAGCCAGCAAAGTAGGATCACCCACCCGCTCAAAAACACCACCGCCCAACAAGCGACCGCCTTCATAAAAGGCACAAATCTGTCCCGGCGTCAGCGCCCGTTGTGGCCGCGCAAATTCCACCTCAAGCTTCCCTTCGTCAGTTTGCTGCACGGTGACAATTTCTCCCTTCGCCCGATAACGTGGCTGCGCTTCCACCCTCCCGCCAGTCACAGCTTCGCCTAACCACGACAGCGAACCCACGGTGCACTTCGAAGTGTAGAGCCCCGACGTCGTTATCTCATCCCAACCCACCACGAGTTGGTTTTTCTCCGGAATCTTCCCCACTACGACATAAGCCATCCCCTCCCGTGGTGACGCCACGCCATGTCCTTTCCGCTGACCCATGGTGTATAAATGCAACCCATCATGCCGACCCATCACCCTGCCATCGGGATCAACAATCTCGCCCGGTGAATCCGGAACGTAATGCCGCAGAAAATCACTCATTTTGATGTTCCCGATAAAACAAATCCCCTGGCTGTCTTTCTTTTCCGCCGTCGGCAGATTGAACCGACGCGCCACCTCACGCACCTCCGGCTTAAGCATTTCGCCCGCCGGAAAACGCGCGTGCTTTGCCTGAAGCTGCGTCATCATTGCCAGAAAATACGACTGGTCCTTATTCGGGTCAGCCCCCCGCAACAAATCCGCCGGTC
>JAKMEV010000045.1:0-8476 GCA_022425785.1 Akkermansiaceae bacterium
TCGCTCGTGAGAACGAACTTCTCATCCCGGTCCCCCTCAGCGCGGGCACTCACAAAATCCAGATCAACTACACCTGGAAGTAATCACCCTTTTTCACTGAATTCTCACCACTACCTAAAATGAAATCGCTTCTCTTCTTCCTCGCGGCCCTCCCAATCATGGCGGACGACCGCCAGCCTGAATTCTACCTCCGCGAGGAAATCCCTACTCCACCAGGCGAAGTCCTCGAGCTCGGATCCATCGCCATCATGCCCGACAAAAAAGTCGCGGTCAGCTCACGGCGCGGCGACGTTTGGGTTTGCGAAGGCGCTTACGAAAAAGACCTCTCCAAAGTCAAATGGACCCTCTTCGCCCGCGGTCTTCATGAGCCCCTCGGCATGTTCTACAGAGACGGTTCGCTTTTTCTCACCCAGCGTCCCGAGATCACCAAGCTCACCGACACCGACGGTGACGGCCGCGCCGACCTCTTCGAAACCGTGACCCAATACTGGGGCATCAACGGAGACTATCACGAATACAACTTCGGCTCAGATCCCGACAAAGACGGCAACGTCTGGGTTGTGCACTGCCTCACCGGATCCGGCGGAGCGAGTGCTAAATCCCCTTGGCGTGGTTGGTGCTATCGCTACGGACTCGACGGGAAAGTCATCCCCACCTGCCCCGGCATCCGCTCACCCGGCGGCATCGGATTCAACCAGGCCGGCGATTGTTTTTACACCGACAACCAGGGACTCTGGAATGGCTCCTCCTCACTCAAGTGGCTCAAGCCCGGGGGCTTCATGGGCAACCCCACCGGAAACGTTTACGCCAAGCTCACCGGTCAGGAAGAACCACCCAATCCCAAGACCGGTTCCCGCATGGTCACCGAGGTCGACAAAGATCCTCGCATCGTTCCTCCGCCCATTATTCTTCCCCACGGCAAAGTCGGACAATCGCCCACCGCTGTGATCTATGATCCTACCGAAGGAAAGTTCGGCCCCTTCCAGGGACAAGTTCTCGTCGGCGAACAAACCCACTCGCAAGTCCAACGCGTCTACCTCGAAAAAGTCAACGGCGGCTACCAGGGTGCTGTTTGGAAATTCCTCGAAGACTTCCGCTGCGGAATCATCCCCGCTCGCATGGGCCAGGACGCCACTCTCTTCGTCGGAGGTTCCAACCGTGGTTGGGCTGCGCGCGGAGGAAAGAATTTCACCTTCGAACGCGTCCGCTGGACCGGCAAGACGCCATTTGAAATGCACGAGATGCACGCCAAACCCGACGGCTTCGTCATCACCTTCACCGAACCCATCGATGCTTCCAGCGCAAAGAAGATCGACTCCTACAAGGCCGCTGCCTGGACATACATCTACCAAAAAGGCTACGGCAGCCCAGAGGTCGACAAAGTGACTCCCGTCATCGACAAAGTCACCGTTGCTCCCGACAAGAAGTCCATCCACCTCAAGGTCTCCGGCCTTACAAGAGGCCACGTGCATCACTTCAACCTCAACGGCGTCAAATCATCGTCCGGGAAAACACTCTGGCACCCCGACGTCTACTATACGCTCAACGAAATCCCCAAGTAAGGGACCGTCTTCTCTATTCTTCAAAAAGCCACGCTCCGTAACCGGCAATCCAGCCGCCATCGCTTTAGCGGGTTCGTCTGGCCAGTCCACGCCACATTATTTCCGGGAGACTTCGAGATCTTGTCGCTCTCGATTTATCTATTTGAACAACCCAGGTCCTTGAGCCTGTCTGCTGTCGAGGGGGAATGACCTCCCTTTAAATGATAAATCATCACGACTCCTTGAAGGTCAAGAAATACAGAGCGGCACTAACTCCCGAGGAACGATTTCAACTCCTCAGCGAAGGGAAGAATTCAAGAGTCGTGAATCAAGTCGCCTGGAATTACTGATAGAAAAATAAAAATCCGCTCATCAGAGTAAGATGAGCTACGGGCAAAGAGGGTGGAAGAACCCCCAACCGTGCTACTAATAAAACTGTTCTGCAATACATCGGTGGCACTTTCACCCCGAATCGGCAACATGCGGCGCGTCGTGTTCCAACCACGGGGTCCACATCACAGGGCCACGGGATCGCCTTACTACTTCTTGATCTCCTTGCCGTCCTTGTAGTGGGCTGACAGCGCCACCGTCCCGTCATCGTGGTACCAGGTACACGGACCGTCCAACTTCCCGTGTTTGTAATTCTCCGTTGCCTGCAATTTCCCGTCCTTGTTCCACTCGCTTCGCAGGCCATCTAGCTTGCCGTCCTTGAAGGTGCCTTCCCGCTTCTTCTCTCCGTTATCGTGCCAGTTGGTGAACAGCCCCTCTGGCTTCCCGGTTTTGAAGTGGCCTTCCTCCTTCTTCTGCCCGTTCCCATACCACGCTTGATTAAGCCCAGCAGGTAACCCGTCCTTGAAGTGGCCTTCCGCCGCCTTCTTCCCGTTCTCATACCACTCTGTGAACGAACCGTCTGGTTTTCCGGCCTTGCTGGTGGATTCCCTCCGCTTCTGTCCATTCTCGTGCCACAGGGTGGACTTGCCCTCCGTCTTCCCGGCTTTGAAAGTCAATTCCTTGGCCTTTGCCCCGTGCTCGCGCCACTCGATGAACAGGCCCTCTGCCTTCCCGTCTTTGTAGGTGCCTTCCGCTTTCTTCTGCCCGTTATCGTACCACCAGCGCGACAAGCCCTCCTTCTTCCCATCTTGTATGATGGATTGTTCCTTCTTCTTCCCGTTCTCATGCCAGCTTGTCGACAGCCCTTCCTCCCTGCCGTCCTTGATTTCGGCAAGCATGACCACTCGCCCGTTGTTGTGAATCTTCTTGCACCAGCCTGTGTATGGGATTCGTTCGTCTTTTTGATAAAACAATGGCTCTCCGACCGGCCCTCGCTTTTCAAAATTCTTCCATTCTGCGGCCTCCTTGAGGATCTTCTCTAAAACTTGGGGATCGTCCAAATTGGGCCTCTTGTCAGCGAAAGCCCAGTTGGTGGCAACGAGCAGGAAAGCGGCAAGTAGGAAGGCGGTTTTCATCGAAGTGGGACTAGACAGAATTGGTCGCCAGCCCGCAAGGGAAAACTGGTTTCGGCTATTGGCCAGGCGCTGTCTAATGCGGCACGTTTTAACGAGAACATTGGGCGACATCGGAAAAGCAAAGATATCGATGCAGAACAAGGCGGAGCAGGGCAACCGCGGTGGGCGCTATCTTGTTTGCGCTCCCTCCGGTCGGGTGATAGAACTGCGGTAGTCGATAGGCGCGGTTGCCTGTCCTTCAACGTTAGTCGAGAAACACATGCGTTTTCAGCTGCTGTTGAGTATACTCATTCTCAGAGCTGACTATAAGATCTGAGCATCCCGTAGCCAGCGATCCATGAGAGTAGCCCCCATTGATACCAATATATGAAGACTGAAGAAGAGAAGCCGAGTGCCAGGAATGCTTGGAGCTTTACCGCGGGCGCGGTTAACTTTCAAATGTGCTCTGTATGCTATGCCGCAATGAGCGAAGTGCGATTTACAATGGTTTTACTTTTCGCAATCGCCGGAGCGGTGGCCAGCATCTGCGCAGTCCGGGAATGGAAAAAATACTCCGAAGCTTTTACGCGACATGAGATCCAATCAAGATTGAAGGAATAACAAAGCTAGGCCTCCAACAGGCTGCCCTCCTCGAGTCAAAAGCTCCATGACAATTCAATCATCAACCTCAAAATCGAAGCGTGTTCTCAGGCAGCCTGTGACAGCACTTTGACGATAGCCCTGAGTAGGAAGAGATCGAATCATGTTTAGAGGGGATAACTTCACTAGGCCAAAATTTAAGTCGTTGGCTGGTGTTTTCCTCACTTCAATATTCGCATGGGGTGGGTCGCAACTATCAAGTTTCTTTGCCTATATTGTTGCGCTTCTCAGTATGCTAATGATCGTTGTTGCGGTGCAAATGGAGTCGATCTGGCCCAGAAAAAGAAAGCAGGAAAACACTGTAGTCTTCGCCATCTTTTGGGGCTGTATGCTGGGCGCAATATTCCCGTTTTTAGTTAACGTTTTCTTAGAAGGCGGTGTTGAGGCTCTTTACGAGGTATTTACTAGTGAGCCATAACAAAGCGCTGTTGTCGGAGTGTTTTTTTGCTTCGCTCAAAAAATAAACCGCAAGACGCGACGTTCGACTGACCTAAGAGAACTAAATGAAGACAACGCTAATACTCATAGTGAACACTGTTTTAGCCATTGCGCCAGTGGGTGCTCTGGCCACAGAACTCACCTCGCTATCTCCGGGAAGGAATGAAGTCCGGATCAAACACGAAGGTCTATCAAGGCGACTGATTATTACCACTCCGAAGACTTTTGGTCGTCAAGGCCCCTCTCCCGTCCTGTTTTGTTTCCATGGCGCGGGAGGCAAGGCTGAAGGTCAAAGTAAGAGGTGGAGTCCCCACGCGGATAAACGTGTTCTCATTGTCATCAGCGCAGAAGCGGTGCAACCTCTTGCCAAATGGAACTTTAAGGACAAATTCCATGCTCAAGACCATGACGATGTCGGATTCGTATCAAAAGTGGTCGAAACCTTGTTAACGAATAAGATCGTTGATCCGAAAGCTGTGTATGCAACCGGTCATTCCAGTGGAGGTCTGTTTTGCTATCGGCTGGCCAAGGAAACCGTCCTGTTCGCAGCCATCTCTCCGATGAGCTGCGGCATGGTCAAGGGTGCACATGATCCAGGCAAAAAGACGAAGCCAGTTTCGATCATGCAAGTCATCGGGGACCAGGACAAGAGCTTCAACGGCTCATCCAATCCGAGTGTGACGATGTATTCGGCATCCAAGCGCATCGACGTCTGGCGGATGTTTAATCAATGTCAACCCAAGCCTGTGGTCGTGAACAAAGGGAACGAGATTGTTGTTCACACATACGCCAATCAATCCGGCCTTGAAGTGGCGCTCTGCAAAGTGAAAGGACAAGGACATCACATCAGAAGGGACCTCCGGAATAGTGCGGATTCTCTTGCGTTGGATTTTTTGCTCAAACACAAGAGAGAGTAGAAATTCCATCGCTATCAGCTTCTCGCAATGAGGCATCGACATGGGGTGATGGCACCATGATCAGAGAGTAGTTGACTGGAGCAACGCCGGCGCAGGCAGGTCCCGAAGACAACACTCTCTTTCATCGAGACATTCCGTGATTTTATGGGGCAATTTTTGTGCCATCAGTGAGGGGCCATCTCCTCTCCCTCGCGCGAGATTACTCAGGGATATACTCCCCTTTTGACTGATGCGGCACGAGTGGCCAGCGATCGGTCCGGAAGGGATAGGCCGGAAGCTCATTGCCGTTTAGCAAACTTCCATTGGGGAGATTGGATTGGGCGTAGCGGACTGCCTTGGGATTGGCCACCTCCCCGGCCCAAACCTCCAACTGGGCATCTTTCCCCTTCACCACACGCACTCTTGCTCGGGCAACGTGAAATTCTTTGTCCTCTCCCGCGATTACAAATCCCAGATCGGTATCCTTATTCAGACGTAGCCCCAGGGCTGTTCCTTCTTCAAATGAGATGATCGCTTTGCCCTCCGTAAACTCAACCGACTGATAAACCGGCCCCCGCCATTCCAAGGCTTGGTCCGATCGCGGGCGCTTCACCCCATAAACTTCCGCCAGGGCCCAACGCGCCGAACGTTCCCCAACAGGTCGTTTGTGCCTCGGATGAATGTTCCCATCGCTATTGGCATCGTAGGTCACAATCAATCCTGTCCCCGGCGTATTCTGCCACGTGTGCAACTGCACTTCGCGAACGACATTGGTGTGATGATTCATATCGTAGCTCATCGAGCGACGCGTGCTCCATCCGGCAATTTGAATCAAGCCCATCGGCAGCTTCTCATCCAGAAAAGCACCACGCCAATCTTTGATCACCGCGGGAAAAGTTTTGGGAAAGGGTTTCCATGATTCGCCAAAAGAATTGTTTTCTCCCTGATAAAAAAGCGCGCCTCTCACCGTGAAGGGAGCAACTGGCATTAAGGTCCCCCGATACATCGCCCCCGGATGCGCCTTCTTGGATGGGTCGGTATAGTTCCGCGCATTCGGTCTCCCGCCCGGTGCTTTTTCGCCTTTGGCCTCCGCCTCCTTCCTCGCTTTCTCCCAGACCGCAGTGTCCTTTTCAAATCTCCTCTTCGCGCCTTCCTCGCGACCGCCTTCGTTCCACTCCTTCACCGCCTTTGCGTAGGCTTCTTGGAAAGACTTCATTTCGGGAAATTCCCGCAAGGTCTCAGTCGACACCCAAAACTGCGCCATCGTTCCGCCCCACGAGGTGTCGATCAATCCCACCGGCACCTTCAGGCGCCGACTTAATCGCTGCGCAAAATAATATCCCACTGCCGTGAACCGCCCAGCCTCTTCGGGCGTCGCCTTCATCCAACGACCAACATGCTCCCCACCTTCCCCAATCGGAAAATCATCCTCGGTCTTTCCCGAAGCAACCTTGGGAGCCCTGAGACAACGCACTGCCGGAGAATCAGCGGAATCAATTTCAAGATCTGCATTTAAAGTGCCGGAAAGCGTCCACTCCATATTGCTCTGCCCCCCGCAAAGCCACACTTCACCAACGAGAACATCCTTGAAAATCTTCTCCTCATTCCCGCTGGTAATTTTCAAGTCACTAGCCGTAAAACTCGCCCTCATCGGCTCCAGCGTAGCGAGCCATTCCCCTTGCGCATTGGCCGTCGCACTCGCCTTGCGATCACCAAGTTCAACCTCAACTTTTTCCCCCGCTCCGGCCCACCCCCATACCCGCACCGGCTTGTCACACTGCACCACCATGTGATCACCAAAAACATGCGGAACCCGCAATTCAGCAAACAAGGAGGAGACTCCCAAAAGAAAAATCGCAGAAAGCAAAAAACTAAAACGCATCCCTTACGCTTTCCATCCTCTGCCTGATGTCAAACTTTTCGCTCCACAAGCCCTCGCCTGTAGAGCATTTTCGGAGGGCTCCCGCAAAAGGAGCCGCCAAAACCCAATACAATCTCGTGAGCCAAGCCCCCTCAAAACCAGAAGTTGTCCCGAAAAAATATCTTGCTGCCTTCATTCTTACGACCTGCTGCTTTGCGCTCTGGGGATTTGCCAACGACGTCACCAATCCCCTTGTGAAGGTCTTCAAAGAGGTCTTTCTCATCAACAACGCGGAGTCATCTCTCGTGCAAACGGCTTTTTACGGCGGTTACTTCACCATGGCTCTCCCGGCGGCCTTCTTTATCCGGAAGTATTCCTACAAGGCAGCCATCATGATCGGCTTTGCACTCTACGCGATCGGCGCCTTTCTCAGCCTCCCCGCCAGCCTCGCGGCCAACTTCTATTTCTTCATTCTCGGCCTTTATATTCTGACCTTCGGATTGGCCTTCCTGGAAACAGCCTGCAATCCCTACATCATGGCGATGGGACCACCCGAAACCGCGACCCAACGTCTTAACCTGGCCCAGGCCTTCAACCCCATCGGCACCCTCACCGGCATGCTGGTCATGACTTCTCTCATCGCACCCAACCTCGTCGTGACAAATTTCCGGGAAGAAGTGAAGGAGCAGAAATCCGAAGCCACGCAGTATCTCTACACCGACGCCTCCCAGCTCCCCGAAGGAGCGGAACTAAAGGACGACAAAATCAATCTAGCCGACGGATCCGAGGTCACTTTCTACAAAGACGGCCTTCCGGATCATCAAAAGACCTTTGGTAAGCTCGACGGCAATGTGACCGACGCCCTGACCGCGATGCGCGCCACCGAGCCTGAAAAATTCAGCGAGCTCCAACAGTCCGACCTCGGGTATGTCCGCATGCCCTATCTGACCATCGGAGGAGTCGTTCTTGGCTTTCTCATTCTCTTCTTTCTAACCAAGATGCCCAGCTTCAAGGACGACACTGAGAAGAGTTCCTTTCTGGCAGTTTGCAAACGAATCTGGAAGCGCCCCCATTTCCGGGAAGGCGTCATGGCCCAGGCTTTCTATGTCGGCGCGCAGATCACTTGCTGGACCTTCGTCATTCACTACGGCATGGAAGTGGCCCAACTTGATCTCGAAACAGCAGGCCTTTGGAATGTCGCAGCCATGGTCACGTTCCTCTCCTGCCGCTTCATCTGCACCGCACTGATGCGTAAACTCAGCCCGGGCGGGCTCATGGGAGTGCTTGCCGTAGTGGCAGTGCTCCTCCTACTTGGAGCGATCTTTCTTGATAAAAAAGCCGGGCTCACCTGTCTGGTCGCGGTCTCGGCCTGCATGTCGCTCATGTTCCCCACCATCTATGGCATCGCGCTCCGCGGTCTTTCCCCCGAGGAAGCCGAAATCGGCTCCGCTTTCCTCATTATGGCCATCGTCGGAGGTGCCGTCCTCCCACTTATGCAGGGGAAATTCATCGACGAGCTGGGGATCAAGAACAGCTTCTGGCTCCCTGTCGTTTGCTTCGTCGTGATTGCAATCTACGGATTCCGCGCCTTCCGCAAATTCGAGAAAGAGCCCGCATAGACTTTAAAAGTCTCAT
>JAKMEV010000062.1:0-5027 GCA_022425785.1 Akkermansiaceae bacterium
ACGCTCGGATCATTGGATGTCGCATTGATTTTGCCAGCCGTGTGAAAGGCGAGTCGGTATTGGTCTCCTTCCGCCCAAGCGACGCCTGTGTTGGGATTAATGCCGCCATTGGCGGTCACGTCCAGAATTCCGTATTGGCCGGCGAGTTGTGCGGAGGCGGGAGAGAGGCTGGCAATGGCAAGCGCGGCGAGGCATGCTGCTTTGTTGGTTGTAGCGAGAAGTTTCATGTCAATCAGTAGTTTGAGAAAAGGTTGTAGATAAGGTCCTAAAAAAACGGCGGTTCGGGTTCTTTTCCCAAGCCGCCGCTCTGATTTTAAATAGGATTTATGAAGGGGAGCTTACCTTCTGCTACGACGCAGGAGGAACAAGCATCCGAGACCTCCCAGGAGCACAGAAGAAGGCTCGGGAACGGCATCTGTTACCGTGAGCAGAGGGGAAATGGCGTAGACTGAATTGGAGTCGACGTTGTCTCTTTGGAAGCGATTCCAGGTGCGTCCGGCGTTGTTGGCGTTGGAGCTGCCGATGCTCGTCCTCACTTCATCCGTGGTGTTCCCCGCAGGATTCACCTGAGCCCCGAAACCTCCTGTCCAAACGTCTGCGCCGTGGACAACGCCAGTGTCTCCACCCCCGAACTGATCGAGGAATGGCGAGTAGTGAACGGCTTGTCCGCCGGTTTGGGCGCTGGTAAGTCTGACCACGCTATTGCTGTCAAAGGGGTTGCTCCACCCGTCATACATATCGGCATTGTTCCGGGCGATCGCGGTCGTTCCGTCCATCGCGAACATTGGAACACCTGCACCGCCTACGCCGGAGCCACCGGCAATATCCGCGGTGCCGGCGCGATCACGAGGACTGCTCACAGGGGAACTGCCCGCAGGCAAGCTGCCATCCGTGTGGACATAAAGATGCGCAGTCCAACCCGAGGAGGTCGCGAGGGCAGCGTTTTGCTGGGCCTGAGTGGTGGCGAAGCTGTCGTAAAACGCGGGGTCATTTGATGTCGTGGTGGTCCCTGCATCCGTATGGAATGCGAGGCGGTATTGATCTCCGTCTGCCCAAGCGGCGCCGGTGTTCGGGTTGATGCCGCCGTTGGCAGTGAGGTCTAGAATGCCGAATTGACTTACAAGGGCCGCGTTTGAAGCGCCACACGCCACGAGAGAGGCCGTGGCTGTAATAATTGATTTTATCGTTATTTTCATTATAAATGTTTTTTTTTGGGGACTGTGGCAGTGACTATTTGAATAGTGCCGTTCTCATAACGAACTCACCTGTTAGAGAGCTAAAAAAAATCAGGAAGCGCGGAAAGAGTAAAGATGTTTATTGCCTATCCATAATCGGACAGCTCAATTAAGTCACGTTGGAAATTCTAAATGCACCCGAGCAAGTTGCTGAACAGCTGCGAGGCGAGCTGAGACAGGGAGCCTTGTTTGGGTTGAGATATTGTCTCGTAATTTTTCCGGAAGCATCGATACACCAGTGGGGTTGGTCGGAGTGGACCGATTGGATGAAGCTCTTCGATGGATTTAGTCCTTCGAAGAGCCGAAAAAGAGAAGGAGGTGGGCATGGGGTTACTTTGCGAATTGGGGGTTGGGTGTCATTTCCTCGGCTTTAACTGATTTTTTCCATCCTTCCAGATCAGTGAGAAGTTGGTCGCGGAGGGCTGGGTGTTTGTCGGCGAGGTTTGTTTTTTCCGAGAGGTCGTTTTTGAGGTTGTAGAGTTCGATGCTCTTGGGGTCGTAGCTGAGGATGAGTTTCCAGTCGCCTTTGCGGATGACGGAAGAGGGGCGGGCATTGGGGTGGCCGTTGTAGTGCGGGAAGTGCCAGTAGAGGGCGTCACGATTGATGGCTTGGTTGCGGGTAAAGGGGACGAGGCTGAGGCCGTCCAGGTGCTGATTGGGCTTGAGGGGGTGGCCGAGGAATTCGAGGACGGTTGGGTAGACGTCGTTACTGTTGATGGGGGTGGCGTTTTCTCCTGGTTCGATGCCGGGGCCTTTGAGGAGGAAGGGGACGCGGATACCGCCTTCGTAGTAGCTCCCTTTGTTTCCTCTGAGAGGAGTGTGGTCGGTGGCTTTGGCGTTACCGCCATTGTCGGAGGTGAAAATGATGAGGGTTTCTTCGTAGACTCCTTTCTTTTTGAGGGTGGCGACGACTCGACCGACGCTGTCGTCGATGCTCTCGACCATACCCGCGTAGATGTGGCGATGCTTTTTGAGGTGGGGTGCTTTTTTGGCGTATTTTTTGATCTTCTCTTTCTTGGCCTGGAAGGGGGTGTGGACGCCGTAGTAGCTCATGTAGAGCATGAAGGGCTTTTGTTCTTCTTCGATGAAAATTACGGCTTCGTCGGTGAGGACGTCGGTGAGGAAGTCGCCCTTTTTGCCGCCGGAGTAGGTTTGCCATTCGTATCTTTGGCCAGTGGTCGGGATGGCCCAGCTTCCTTTGAAGGGGTGGAAGTAGTTGCCGGGATTCCCGATATCGAGTCCTGCGACATTCTTGTGGAAGCCATGGTGACGAGGAAAGTAATAGGGTTCCGGCCCGAGATGCCATTTGCCAATGAAGCAATTGAGCATTCCTTTTTCCTTGAGGCTTTCTGCGAGGGTGAGTTCTTCCAGTGGGAGGGCGCGGACAAATCTACCTTCGCGTAATTTTTTTTTGAGGGGATCCCAGCGTCCCGCCGTTGTCCAGTTGGTCATGAGGAGTCGGGCGGGGTATTTGCCAGTGAGCATGCTGGCGCGGGTGGGAGTGCACACGGCGCAGGTGGCGTAGGCATCGGTGAAACGAAGACCCTCTTTGGCGAGTTGGTCGATGTGTGGGGTTTCGTAGTAGTCGCTGCCGTAGCAGCCGAGGTCTTTGTAGCCGAGGTCATCGACGAGGAAGATGACGACATTTTTAGCAGGGGCCGCAAATGCGGGAATGGTGAGGGCCGCGAGGAAGGCAGTGATGATGGTGGGGAAGTTCATCTTAGTTCTTAAAAAAGTAGTCGGGGTAGGAGAGCTGGAGTTTTGATTTTTCGGGTTTGCCGTTCTGGAAGGAGGCGTTGATTTCGGATTGGAGGTGGGTGAGGTTTTGTTCTTTGAGGAGGGGGTCTTTGGTGTCGGCGCGCCACTTGTGGAGTTTGTTTTTGAGGTCGGTGAGGGTTTGTTGGTGGGCGGAGTTTTCGACTAGGTTGGTAAGTTCGTGAGGGTCGTTATTGAGATCGTAGAGTTCGAACTCGGGTGGTTTTTTCATGCGCTGGTATGCGGAGCGGACGGGTTCGGGGGAGGCCTCGACGACTGAGGGGAGGCTAGGGAAGAATTTCTCGAGAGTGAATTGGTAGCCGGGATTGATCGTGTCGGGAAGGAGGTTGTGGATGAGCTTGAAGCGGTCGTTACGGACGGTGCGTTGGGGGAAGAAATTGTGGGCGGAGTGGAGGTGGTATTCGGTAAAGAGGTGGGTGCGCCATTTAGACTTGGGATTTTTGAGGACGGGAAAGAGATTGAGTCCGGGGAGGTTTGGGATGGGCTTGGCCTCAGCGGCGCCGAGGAAGGTTGGGAGGAGGTCGAGGGTGGAGACGAGGTGGGAGCGTCTGGAATTGGTGGGAATCTTTCCGGGCCAGGAGATGATGAGGGGGATGCGGGTGCCTCCTTCGTATGAGGTGCGTTTTCCGCGAAGCATGTCGGCCCCGTGGTCGCCGAGATAAACGATGAGGGTATTGTCGAGTTTGCCGGATTTTTTGAGGACGGAGAGGAGGTCGCCGATTTGGGAATCGAGGCGGCTCATGCAGTTGTAGTAGTCGGCGGTTTGTTGCCGAAGTTCAGCGGAGTCGAGGCCGAAGTAGGCAAGGGGTTTGACGTCGGCGGCGGTGAGCGGCTTTTTGGGGAGTCCTTTTACTTGGGTGAGGAAGGGACGGTGGGCGTCTGGATAGTTAATGGAGAGGAAGAAGGGTTTGTCGGAGGCGGTGATAAATTCGTTGGCTGAGCTGGCGTAGTCTTTGAGGGACTTACGGCTAAAGTTAGCGGAGGGGATCTTTTTGAAATCGAAGGGGAAGGCGGAAGAAGGATTGAGGTGGAGCTTGCCGATGAGGCCGGTGCGGTAGCCGGCCGATTTGAGGGAGCGGACGAGGTTGGGGGTGGATTCGTGGTAGAGTCGGAATTTCCAGGTGGCGAGGCCAATTTGGCCGTTTTGGTGGGGGTAGAGGCCGGTGAGGAAGGCGGCGCGGGATTGAGAGCAGCCGGCCTGGGGCACGTAGGCGCGTTCGAACAGAACGCCCTGTGAAGCAAGCCTGTCGAGGTTGGGAGTTTTAACTGAGGGTTCGCCGTAGCAACCGAGTTCAGGACCGTTGTCTTCGGAGACGATGAGGAGGATATTGGGTCGTGGCGCGGCATTTCCGAAACTCGAAAGGAAAAATGCCAAAGCTGTTAGCTGGAGGAGGCGGATCATTTTGATTCTTCAGGAATGGTTCCGTCGCCGGTAGGGCTTCCTTTTTTGAGCCAGTCGAGAGTGAAGCGGGCGATGCGAGAGCCGTTGTTAGTCTCGGCGTGGAGGTAGATGAAGCCATCAGTGGAGGTGCCGGGTCGGCCGGCGATGAGGGCGGAGTAGCGGCTGGGGCCGGGGAGGATGAGGCGTTTGACGGGCCAGGTTTTTCCGCCGTCGAAGCTGGCCCAGACGGTGCCGTTCTCCCGGGTGGCATTGGGGGTGTCGATGTTGCTGAAGATGAGGATGTCTTTTCCTTCGATGGGAAGTCGGGTGAGGCCGCCCATGCAACCGTAGGAGCGATGTTGGTGGCCGTCGGGAAGGATGTCGACGATGCGGAAGTCTTTCCAGGTGTGTCCGCCATCGGTGGAGCGGGCGGAGCGGCGGCGGGTGTTTTTTGGCCGCTCCTGCCAGTGGACGCGGGAGTTGTAGTAGAGGGAACCGTCGGAGAGTTCGACGATGCAGGCTTCGCCGGTGCCGTTTTCGGGGAAGGGTTCAGAGGCTTGCCAAGTTTTTCCGTGGTCGTCGGAGTAGATGGCGTTGGTGTAATGATGGGGCCATTCCGAGCGGTCGTTTTTTTT
>JAKMEV010000081.1:0-4634 GCA_022425785.1 Akkermansiaceae bacterium
GCTGCATCCAGCGCATTTGCCATGGCGCACCTTACTGATTGATCTGCGCTGGTCAACACCCCGCGACGCCTTTTCCTCTCCACAAATGAGCATGAGCATGATATTTTTGGGAATAAGACGGACGGAGAGCCCTCTCAACCCGAAATGGCCCGATATTTTCTTTTGCTGATTCCCTTGCTCGTTCCCGCCTGTCAATCAGTCTCGATTGCCGATCAGGCACAACTTTCCAAGCCTGCGATGAGCTTCGACAATTCCGGAGCCCGCCTTCAGGAATGTGGGTTAACCTCCCAGATCGAGAAAGGACGCACGGTCACCGGAACATCTTCCGGAGGGGGCTGCGCCTCATGCCACTAATTTTTGTCCGCAGAGCATGAAATCGCACACCATCCTTCTCTCACTTCTCCCAATCTCTTCCAGCCTGGCCGAGGACGATGATACTAGTTTTCGGGAACATTTACTCACCGGCCTGCAAAACATCGACGTCGAATACGAAGGGCTCTTTTCCTCGAATCTCGATGTCCAACGAGGATCGTTTTCCTACCAACAAGAGCGTGAAAAGTGGACCTTCGCTCTTTCCTATTTCCAGACTGAATACGGATTGGAATACGAACCCTTCGCCCCGCTGGGCGGTTCAGACAACCGCCTCGACGAGTCAAATCACCAAGGCAGTCTCTCCATCGGCTACACATTGCAGAACGATATAGAAACTTCGGTGTCGGTCACCTCCTACGACGGATTCAGCGACTACCGGTCGATTTGGATCGCGGAATACTACCGCCAGACCTTCAATTTCCCCGGGTCGGGGTATTTTGCCCCCGACCCCGAAGGCTTCAGCATTACCAATGGCTGGGGCTGGGATCCTCAAATCGGAACCAGCCTGAGCATCGATCTCTCTTATTCCGAGGATACCATTGCCCCGGGATGGACTTTTGGGTCACCGGCAAATGACCTTCTAAAAAATCGCATTGTCTCAATTCGTTGGGAACAGGCCATCAATCCAAGTCTCAAAACAGAGACGTCGTTTTCCTACAGCGACATTACTGACAGGGAACCACGCCTAAACCTCCAATCCTCCTGGAACTATGCACTCACCAACGAAATCACCCTGGGGGCACAACTCGGTGGGTCACGTGAAGAATCAGACTTTGATTCCCTCTACGGCGGTCTCTCTCTGACATAAAAAGTCAACGACTACTTGTCTCTCAAGCTCAACGGGCGCCTCTACACCGATTCAGGTGAAATCGAGACCTCGGGCTTCAATTCAGCAGCTCCTGAAATTAACACTGCAGAAATCGGAATCTCCGCGCTCATCGAACATGGTGACCACTCCTTCCAATTGGGGATATCGAGCTTCATCAACAACTACAAAGACACCGATCCCGATAACGAATTTTTCACCAATCTATACGATGACCGGGATTGGATCACAGTTCGCACCGCTTACACCTTTGAGTTTTAAGACAAACCACACACAATGCTAAAACCACTCATCTTCGGACTCGGATTGATCTCAACGCTTTCCGCAACACCTCCCGTCGACACTCCCAGCCAAAATGTTCTCTTCGAGACCTTCAGCGGGGCCGCATTGTCGCCCGACTCACTCGAAAACTACGAAGGCAAAATTGTTATCATCACCTACTATACACCCTGGTGACCAACTTGCGCATCAGTAGCCCGCCAGGTTGGCAGGGACGTCAGCAAGCACTTCGTAGACAATGGAGGAGCCAGCAGCAACGGAATCGAGGTCGTCTCCCTTCTCCTCTCCACTGAAGTTGGTGGAGGCTCGAATGACTCGACCACGATGAGCATCGCCAATCTAAATCACCATAATAAGGGTGGTTTGGACTCCACGAACACGCGTATGGATCCCCGTGAGGGCTTCGAATTTTTCAGAGGCCAAGCCATTACCTCGTGGCCGGTCGGAGACCGCCGACGTGTTGTCATTATTAACGGCTCTCAAAACTCGGCCAGTCACGAACCCTGGGAAATTCTCTACAACGAACAATTTCCAAACTCCAACACCATGATCGAAATGGTGAACTCAGTGACCCAGGCTCCCCCATTGGCGACTTTCGAAGAATGGGCGGGCGACTACACCTTTCCACTGGGTCTGGAGACCC
Organism: Akkermansiaceae bacterium; assembly: GCA_022425785.1. GTDB lineage: Bacteria > Verrucomicrobiota > Verrucomicrobiia > Verrucomicrobiales > Akkermansiaceae > SW10. Next base: position 2,121 of record JAKMEV010000081.1, read on the forward strand.
CAAACGCTGATCCCGACTTGGATGGGGCTACCAATCTCCAAGAATTTTTCGCCGGCACCAATCCTATCAATGGGCGATTCCGCCCCATTTTCCGGCTTGTAAAAACGCCATCCAGCGTCGTTTTTAAATTCCAGGCTACCACCGACCGGGTAGAGATCCCCTTTGCCATCCAAGGAGGCTCCCTGGACAACTTCACCACCCTAAATCCGGACGAAGAGGACATTTCGACATCTGCTATTGATGAGAACTTGCTGGAAGTCTCAATCAATCTACCTCCCACCTCCGGACCGTTTTTCAGGATTTTGCTGACACATCCATAGAAGATTGTCAGCAGCTGATCTAGAGGCTAGAGTTCCCCCTGATTATGCGTCTTTTCATTGGTTTTCTCGTCTGCGCTCTCTTGGGCAATGCCATCGGAGCGCCCAAGTTTATCGCAGCTGACGACTCCTACCCCCTCATCCGACGGGATCGTATTCCCATCGATGTCGATGGAATCAACAATCTCGCCGACCAACTGGCCCTCACTGCCGATGGCCCATTCTCCAGATCCGGCAAAGATCTTCACACCCGTGCCCGGGCATTGGCTCTCAGTCAGCGCTTGTCACCTGCCCAGCCACGGGCCCGTGCGATCATCCAAAGCCTGAGCAACAACGAGAGCCGGCCGAATGCGAACAGGAGAGAAGTCGGCGAAGCACAGAGAGCCATTCAGCGAACCGCTGAATGGCTCGTTACACTCCCCCCTGGTGAGGAGGGCTATTTGCTGGGCCAACTTCTCATCGATATCATCTCCGCACGACAAAAAGACCACCCACTGGTCTCCAGTCACGATGTTGATGATCAGGAGGCACGTTGGAAAGGCTTGATCGCTCCGCTCGAAAAATTCGAGAATAAAATTGAGAGCACGAACCCTCACGGACCTGAGCTTCAATTCAAAACCGACGCGGTCCTGACGACCGCACCTTTCTTCACTTACCCTATCGGAAAAAACGACATCATACAAAAGGTGAACCTTATCATCACCGATGAAAGAAGCGATGAGGATGGCATTCGAAGAATCCTTTTCCGCCCCCGACCCAATTACGATGCCCGATCCACTTTTAGCAGCGTAGAGCGCTATTTTCAAAGCGCCGAAAAAATTCTCCCCCGAGATAAAAGCTTCACCATTGATACCGGTAAACTTCAATATGCCGCTGATAACGGAAGCAATCTTGCCGCTCCAGTGGCGATCCTCGTTGACGCAGCCCTCACCGGTCGACCACTCAGAAAAAACACCTATCTTTTCGCCAAGCTGGAAGATAATGGCTCTCTCAGCCGCCCCCACAAGGCCTGGCCAATCTTTCTCGAACTCGCCAAGACTGCGCCCCCAAGGGGAAGCCGCCTTATTGTGCCGCCGGGTGCTGCCGACGACCTGAGATCACTTCTCGTTCTCGAAAAAGCTGACTTTTTCGTAAATTACGAAGTCATCGGCGCGAGCCATTTCGACGAGGCCCGTTCCCTCTTTTACGAGGATGGCCAGATCGATCCAAAACTCGCTGCCGCCATGGAGAGCTATCAGGAAATTTGGGAGAAAGCCCTTGAGTCCACCTCATTACAAACATTCGTAAGCCACAAATCGGTCAAGGAACGACTCGCCACCGTGGTGGGACATTCAAATCTCCACGTTTCAGCTTCCTTTCTTGCCTTGCAAGGAAGCAACCGCCCTCCCCACTTCTCCGAAAAGATGCTCGCCCGGGAACTCAACCGCTGCCTCGAACCGCTCTCAACCTTTCGCTTTCAATACGGAAAGACCAAAGCCACCGACTTCCGAAAACTACATGACCGCGTACGCGAACGCTTCGATTCGCTAGAACGACGAATCGGAAACAAAGAGAAGCCCCTCTATGACGAGGCCCTCGAACTCATCAAAAAACTCAAAGGCCTCGCGCGCGACATGAACAAAAGTTTTCTGAACAAGAAACGCCCAGACATTGTGGCTTTCAAAATCTTCCAGGGCGAAGTCACCGCCTTCCGTAACCGGCTAATGATTACCTCCGGTGATCTAAAACCGCGGAAACCCAAAAAAAACTGAACCTAAAGACGGTATTCCCCGTCTTCATCCGTTCCATACCATCCCAGTTCACGAAAAGCGGTGATGATGGGGATCTCAAGTGCATCGTCTTCACCATCGGCATACTCGATTGTCGCCGACGTCGTCATCCCGCGCATCGACTCGATACTAATAACGGTTTTGTGAGGTGGAAGATTAATCCAATCGCCCCAATCTTTCTTATCATGCTGCGGGTCGAGACCTTGATCATGAAGGGCAGAGACAACCGCGTTAATTGAAGAAGGCTTTTCAGTTTCCGGAAGGTGAACTTTTGTTTCCATGTGTGTGAGGCAAGAATCAACTAATCACGGCGGGTGGCACAAGCGAGAAAGCACAAAGAATTTTAAAAAATGACCGCGCGCATTTCTTCCTCGCTCACGACAAGCCCCGATTCACCGCATCGGCATCGTAAACACACCCCCCCCAAC
>JAKMEV010000088.1:0-5285 GCA_022425785.1 Akkermansiaceae bacterium
GGAAGCTCTGTTAGTCCGCCGCTATTCTCCGGTGAGGAGGTAATAATGATACATATAGAATTCCTGGAAGAGAAACCTAGCCTTGGCTTCGGTGGATTTGAATCGCGTCGATTTCGTGGCCGAGGCATAGACTTTGACATCGAGGTCGTCCGCCATGCGTCGGGCGCGTTTTAAGTGCCATGGGTCACTTACCAGAAGAGCGGTTTTCCATCCTTCTTTCTGAAGGATTTTTTTGGCTTCGGAAAGGTTTTCGTAAGTTTTAGTTGATTCAGATTCCACACGAATCGCTGATGCCGGCATTCCTTGGGAAAGGCAGTAATCGAAGCTGACTTTGGACTCGGAGAAGTCCGCACCCTTTCCAAACCCGCCTGTTAAAATTAGGGCTTTGACTCTCTTTGATTTGAAAAGTTCGATGGCGTGGTTGAGTCGTTCTCTGAGAACCGGAGATGGTTTGTCATGCCATGCGGCGGCCCCCAGGACAATGGCACAGTCGGCAGTTCGGTTCCGGTCGAGATGACCCACGCGATGGATATCCCAAAGCTGTCCGCCAACATAGGTCAGCGACAGGATCAGGATAAGGAAAAGGGTGCGGCGACGGCGCATGAATCGAAAGGGTCTCAGGGAAGATAGTCCATGTGGGAAAAAGGAAAAGTGGAAAGCTTTATCCTTTTTGATAAGTGAGGAAAAATTCGCCTTCAGCACCTTCTTCGAGAATCTCCAGACGGTAGTGCCTCGACGCGGAGAGGTAGTCTCCGGGGAGTCCGGTAATAGTCGGAGCTTCTTGACCGCCAAAGATCGAGTGGCTGGCCAGAGTGAGATGAATGGTATCCACCAAATTCAGTTGGAAGAGATTTTTGACCAAGCTTCCTCCTCCTTCACAGAGAAGTGTTTCAATCTGGGTCTCGTGGTCGAGCCAATGCAGCCACTCGGCAAGATCAAGTTGGTGAATAGTGGCGGGAAATGACGAGAGATCAGCGATACTCGAAGTGATAATGTGACGAGGGCCTCCCTCGGACTGGAAAAAGGGATGTTGGGGGTCAAGGAGCCCTTTTTCCGTGATGACACAACGCCAGGGTTGGTCTTGTGGCGGCAGACCGGGGATGGCCATCGTCATTTGGTCGGCTTCCAGGGTGTTCCGGCCCACTAGAATGGCATCGGCCTGTTTTCTGATGTCATGAAGTCGTTCTAAATCCAGCCTGGAAGTGAAGTGGGCGGGTGTCTTGGCGCGGGTGGAAATCTTCCCATCGGCGCTGAGAGCAAAGTTAATCATGATTTTCAGGCCCATCGTTCGAGCCGAATTTGTCTCCAGTCATTTGATTTGCAAGTACCAGTCTCAGGGAAAAAGGTTGGTCAGTTCAAAAAATATTCGATAAACTTTAGCCACGTTGATGAATTTTTTACGCTGGACCACGTCAAAGGCTGTGATGGCACCAATTGGTGCTTCTCCCGATGCAGGTTCGCCGGACAAGGAAATCCCTGATCTTGAACTAATTAAGGCCTGTCAGGGAGGTGATTCCAGGGCTTTCGAGTCATTGGTGACACGCCATCGTGGAAAAGTTTATGCCATGGTTCAAAATATGATTAAAAACGAGGCCGACGCTTGGGATTTGTCCCAGGAAGTCTTTCTCAAAGTTTGGAAAGCGCTGCCGAAATTCGAGGCACGGGCCAAATTTTCGACGTGGCTATACCGTATTACCCACAATGTGGTCTATGACTGGCTGCGCAAACGCAAGATTGATGGTGCCGGAGAACTCGATGACGGGATTCTCAATCAGTCGGATATTGCGGCTGGAGCGAGAACTTCGCCGGCTTATCAGGCGCGCCCTGATGAAGCGCTGCAAAATAGCGAATTGGGATCGAAAATCAATCGAGCCTTAGCCACACTAAATAGCGAACACCGCGAAACGATCATTCTCCGTGAGGTTCAAGGCTTTGATTACAAGGAAATCGCCAAAGTAATGGAATGTTCTCTTGGAACGGTGATGAGTCGCCTCTACTACGCACGTAAAAAACTACAATCCCTACTCAGTGATGAAAAAGGAACAAACTGAAGAACTCTTTGTGAAATGGGTTGATGGACGCCTCAACAATGAGGAACAGAGTCAACTCGATGAGCTGTTTGCCGCAGATCCTGAACTCGAAGCCGAATTGACCGGTGCGAGGGAAGTGACCGCTGTCTTGCAAAGTGAAATTCCCAAATCGGTGGAGCCGCCCTACCCTGACTTTTTCAACAGTCAGCTGATGCGTAAGGTTGATCTGGAGATTGCGGCCCAGCGTCCTGCGGAAAAGGCGGCGCGATGGTGGGAGTCTTTGCGATGGGCTTGGGCGCCGGTCGGGGCTCTTGCTTTGGTTCTGGCCTTCTTCGCCGGACAGAGAATGTCTCCTCAAGGAAATGGTGGGCTCGTTGATGGTGGGGCTGCGGATTCGTCTGAGAAATCAGAGGAGCTACCGAACGTGTATTTTGCGGAGAAATCACTCACCGCCGAAGTCATCGCCGATGCGGATGGCAATGTCTCTGCGATTGTCGTCGAGGGAATCGCGGCCATTAGTGATGATATCGATTTTGCCAGAGCTGACCGCACCACAAGTTTGCCTGCCCGGTATTTGAAGTCTGAAGAACGTCGCCTCCAGTAGCTCAATTTATGAAATTCCTCGCACTCGTCTCTGCATCTGCCCTGCTGATTGCTGATCTCTTTGCCCAGGATCCTGGGATGGAGCCGATCGGCTCGCTCGGGGTTGAGTTGTTCTACGCCACGAATGACAATGTGAAGCTTGCGGGAGGTCAGGCGCAGGAAGTTGCGAAGGACCAAGTGAAGGCTCTCAAAGCAATTAAGGAACTCTCGTTTAGCCATTATCGCCGCTTGGGAGGAGACCGTCCGACGATCCTGCGAGGATATGAAAGCTGGGCCACTCCCTTGAAGCCATCGAAAGAGATTTTGGTAAGTTTTCAGCCGATTAAGCGCGAGGGCCCGGGTAAAATGCAGATGGTTTTGGAGTATTGGCAGTCCAAGCGAAAGGTCTTCAGTACGAATCCGGTTTTGACAAAAGGGAAATCGCTCTATCTTTTGGGGCCGGAATGGCGCAAGGGTCGCTTGATTCTTGCTGTCAAAGTTCTAAATCTAAAAGACTGATGAAAAAGTATCTTGTCTCACTTCTTTCCATTGGTGCTCTCTCTGCGGAAATGGTGTTCGATACCAAGCTGATCGAATTGAAAGTGGGGGTGGATGAACAGACAGTGACGGCAGAGTTTCCTTTCGAGATCAAAGGAGAGGATGTTGTGATCAAAAATTACGACGCACCTTGTTCCTGCCTGAAAGCGAAAATTTATCCGCTCAACAATGATCGCAGCACCAAGTTGGAATGGAAAGTTGGCGATGCCGGCAAGGTCATTGGTAAGTTCAATCTTGGAAATTTTAAAGGAACGGTAGATAAAGCGATTGTTCTCAATTTTCAGGGGAAGCAGGAACCGTCCAAGCTCACCGTGAGGGTGAGTATCCCCGAGTTATTCAAAATTGAACCTCCGACCCAGCAATGGAATTTGGGCGGCGGACGGGAATCCAAGACGTATAAGATCACCGTCAATCATAGCGAGCCGATTCATATTCTTGAGGATTCGGGAACGAGTGAAAATTTCCCCTATGTTATCAAGAGAATAAGAGATGGCTGGGAGTATGAAGTCGTGGTGACTCCAACTCAGGATAAAACTCCGGCGATGGGAATGATTCGCTTTCACACCGATAGTAAGTCGAAGCGATTTCAGCGGAGTCAGATTTTTGCGGTGATGCGGACCCCTCGTCCAGCGGCCGCCAAGACCTCGCCGTAACGAAATGAATCGGCTGCTGATTTCAGTTTGCGCCTTGATGGCTTTGTCAGGGATTGCGGCGTTGATCACATGGGGTGTGGTGGGATCCCCTGATCGTTCGGTTTCGTGTCTTGAAGAAGCTTTAGCGGAGCACCACCTTTGTCTGGAGACGATTCGGGAGTGGCCTTCCGAAACTGTCCTTTGGGTCGATGCCCGTAAGCGTGAGTCTTGGGAGAAAGGAGGAGTGAAAGGCTCGGTTCTGCTTAACGAACACGAGGACTGGGGAGATATGGTCGCTGAATTTGCCGCCGCTGTTTTTGGAGACGGTGAAGGAAAGGAGCGTGTCGTGGTCTATTGCGACAAGGCTGGCTGTGATTCCAGCAAGGTTGTTGCCGATCGACTTCGAGAGGAGATGTCCCGGGACTTTGGATTTGAAGTCTTTGTCCTGCACGGTGGCATCAAGGCCTTGGAGCAGGAAGGGAAAGGGAAAAGGTAGGCTTATTTGAGGCCAGGGGATTGTAAGTCGATAACTTCGAGGAAGGGTTTCGAAGGGTCGAGAGTGAGATTCCATTTCACGGTCACAGTTCCCGGAATGCGTGTCCCGGGGGTGTCGTGTTTTTTGAGCCTCTGAAACAAAGGCGAATTTTGAGCGAGGTATGCAGTCGAGAGAGGGTTGGCTTTGACATCCATGTCACGGAAGAAGATAAGCTTCGCCATGGAGTCGCTATTGGGGATGTCGTCGAAGCAGTATGCGGAAGCTTCGATAATTGTCTGAAACGTGAGTGGCTCAGGCGAAAGGTTTTGATTGAGCTTGGTGACTGGCGCTTGCAGGAGGTCTAGAAAAAACGCGGTATCGACTTTCGGCGTGCTATTACTTGCGGAAGTCACGACTTTAACGGTCAGTGAATTGACGTCTTTCGCCAGAGGTGTTCTAAAAGAAATTGTGTAGTAGCTTTCGGTATTTTGGGAGTCGGCAAAAGTGAGTTTTGACTCGACCTGAGGTGGGTGGCTTTCTGGGAAAGGTCCAGAGAAGATTGATTGGCGAAGCTCTTCAGCGGAATGAGAGCTACTCGTCATGAAAGATCGGCGATCATCGAGGGTTTTCGCAGCGAGGAAATGTTTCAAGCTAGCGCGCGGAGAGTTGGCGATTGAGTTCTCTTCAAAAGGGTCGAGAGTGGGTGCGGCTTCTCTTGGATCAGGATCGGACGGTGGGGTAACCGAAATCGGTATAGGGGTAGGAGGAGTTGGGAAAGGATCCGTTTCCCTGGTCGGCGTGGAAGGGATTTCTTCGATCTTCTGGGCTTGAGGGAAGAGCTTGGATGGGATCGTTCTCCAGTCAGGAACCAGATGGAGAAAGCTGAGAATGAAATAAGAGACGATGGTGAGGAAAATCAGTAAAAGGATGGCCCACCAACACCCGCTACTTTTTTTCTTCTGCTCTTCGTCCTCGGACCAATTTGGGTCTCCTGGGATGTCCTCCGCC
>JAKMEV010000098.1:0-3614 GCA_022425785.1 Akkermansiaceae bacterium
GATCAGGCTCTCTCCCAAATTAAGTTGCCAGCCAGCACTCCGCGCACGATCACAAGCAAGGTTGAGTTACGGAAGGAATGCGCACGGATCGTATCGCAAGGCTACTCGACCGACCATGCAGAGGCCCACGAGGGGATTCATTGCATCGCGGCTCCGGTCGTCGATGAATTTGATGGTGTGGTGGGAGCGCTGTGGGTCACCGGCCCGGCGAAACGTTTACCGAAGAGTCGCTTTTCTGAGCTTGGAACTCAGGTGCGGGCGGCGGCGGCTCAGGCGTCGCGTCGAATCCAAGAGTTGTCATGAAGCAAATTGGTTCGATCATATTCAGTATCACGTGCCTGATGGGCCCGGCAGTTCTGGCGGCTTCCCTTGATGAGAAGGCGGTGGAAGTTTTAGAGTACTATTGTTTCGACTGCCACGATGATGCTTCACAGAAGGGAAATCTCAACATGGAGAAGCTCCTCAAAGAGGACAGCTTCGATGGGGCCTTGATGTTCGAAAATCTGCTCACCGGAAAAATGCCTCCGGCCAAAAAAGAGCAGCCGGAGGCGGAGGAGAAACGGGCGTTGCTGGATTGGCTGGCGAAGCAGCAGAGGGATCATCATCAAAAATCCTTCCGTCGTCTTAGTCGGCATGAATTTGTCCATTCGGTGAATGATTTGCTCAGGACGGATCTTGATCTTGCGGGTGATATTCCCGAGGACCGGGGAACGAATGATTTTGATTCTAACCGGAAGATCCAGTTGAGCCGTGAGATGCTCGGGTCGTATTTTTCAGTGGCAGACGAAATGCTTGATCATGCCTTTCCGGAAGATGGGTTTCCCGCGGAGAGGAGCTGGGTGACGAGCAAAGTCCGGGACAGTCATGAGAGCTACCGGATCTACCATCGCCCCTATCAGGAAGGCACTCTCTTCTCCTGGACCCGGGCCAACAATGGCAACAGCTATTCTTTCTTTTACGATAATTTTGAGCCCCCGGTGGCAGGTTGGTATGAGTTGACATTTGATGCCGCTAAGGTGGCCGACTTCGAAGACGATATGAGCCTGCAAGTTTATGTGGGAAAGTATTACTATGCCGATGACCGGCCGCAGCCGCAGCGTTTGCTGGGGGTGGTCTCATTGGGGAACAAGGAATTGGAATCGCATACCATCCGCGCCTTTTTGCACCCGGGTGAAAGCGTTTCGGTGCACTGCTTTTCGCAGCACAATTTTCGTCACAAGAATCCAAAGGAGGGAATCTACATTAAGCAATTGAAGGTCCAGGGGCCGGTGGTGGATTCATGGCCTCCGGCGTCTTATCAACAAGTCTTCGAGGGTCTGTCAATTAAGGCCGAGCAGCGGAGCGTCCGGAAAGCTTCCGGCTTTCAAACAAAGCTCAAGAAGATTGGCGGGGCGCTTACGGTGAGTAGTTTTCAGGAGGGGATGGAAAAGAAAAAGATGCAGGATGGTTCCAACCTGACCTTCTGGCACACGCGCTTTACACCCACCGTGGCGAAGCCGCCGCATTATGTGATTTTTGAGAATCCAAATGGAGCGGTCATCGAAGGACTTTCCTTCGCGACCTGGTCGGGCGGAAATGGCAACGGGTTGGTGAAAGCCTATGAAATTTACTTTTCCGACGATGGAAAAACGTGGGGGGACAAGGTGATGGAAGGTGGACTGGATGTCAGGCTTGCCAACGAACAGCCGATTGTCTTTCCGCAGGAAACGACCAGTCGCTTCATTAAGTTTCTCGTCACCGATGCCGTTTCGCTGGATGGCAAATCGATCGCTTCGATTGGCAAGCTGGACGTCATCACTCCTTTGGATGAACAGATTGAAACTTCCACGATCACAGTTGCTTCAAAGAACCCTGATGACTTGAAACAAGTGATTCGCCGTTTTGCGGAGCGAGCTTTTGCGTCGACTCTCGGTGAGGAGGAATTGACACCATACTACCGGGTGGGACTCCGCCGACTTGAGGAGGGGGGCGACTTTGTCGAGGCGACGAAGGTTGGCTTGAAGGCCATTCTTTGCTCACCAAGATTCCTGATGGCTCCCGGTGAGCATGCCAATTCGTCGTTGGGCAAAGCCGCGGATCTCGCTCGTATTCTGTGGCTTTCGGTTCCTGATGAGGAACTTCTGAAGTTGGCGGCTTCAGACTCGCTTCATGGCGCGACTTTAAATGATCAGGTTCAAAGAATGTTGGCCGGCAAGCGCAGTCGCCGCATGGTTCGTTCTTTCAGTGATCAGTGGTTGAATTTGCGTGGCCTCAACAAGGTGACGCCTTCCTTAAAACTCTACCCGCTTTACGATGACCTGCTGAATCATTACCTGCCGATCGAAACCCGGAAATACCTCCAGCATTTGATTCAGGAAAATCTTCCCGCCCGAAATCTCATCGACTCGGATTTCAGCTTTCTCAACCAACGTCTTGCCCGGCACTACGGGATCAAGGGAGTGACCGGGCAAAAAATGCGCAAGGTGAATTTTTCTGATGATGTCCCCCGGGGAGGGCTTTTGACGATGGGGAGTGTCTTAAAAGTGACGACGGATGGCTTCGAAACCTCGCCCATTTTAAGGGGAGCCTGGATCTCCAAAAATATTGTGGGCACGCCGCTCTCGCCACCGCCGGAGAGTGTTCCGGCCTTGGAACCGGAACACGGAGAAGCAAAGACGCTCAAGGAACAGATCGATCAGCATAAAAGCAACAAGACCTGTTACGCTTGTCATAAGAGTATTGACGGGTATGGCTTCGCATTGGAGACCTTTGATGCCACGGGAGGATGGCGCGAGAAGTATAAAGTCAAACAGGCGCACCGCGGGACCTTCCAGTATCGTCCTCAGGGTTACTTTAAGAAGGGTTCTCCGGTTGATGCTTCTGGAGAGATCGACGACGCCAGCTTCCAGGACATTTTTGGGCTCAAGAAGGTTTTGCTCTCCAACGAGCGGAAGCTTGCCTATAACTTTGGGAAGAAGTTTTTCGAATACGCCTATGGAGACAAGCCGGATTTGAGCCAGCGCCTTCAGTTGTGGGACTTTCTTGGAACGAATCCCGGAAACCTGCGGCTGGGAACTCTCATGACCCATGTCCTTACTCATTCAACAAACGGAAAAGAGAAATGAAGCAATACCGCCGAAGAGAGTTTTTGAAATTTGGAGTGGCCCTTCCGTTGGCTTTGCATTCGCTGAATGCGCGGGTCGCCACTTCGGTAAAAGGACCTCCGAAGCGGGTCATCTTCATTTGCAATTCGCTCGGTTTCTATGAACCAAATTTCTTTCCCACCAAGCGGGGGGACTTGAGCACCTCCAAGTATCTCAAGGAGATGGCAGTGAGGGAGAAAATGACGGTCTTTCAAAACTTCTTTCACCCGGGGATGGAGACCAGCAACCATGATTCGGAAAAATCTTTCCTGACCGGAGCGCCGAGTCCCGAAGCCACGAATTTCACCAATACCATTTCACTCGACCAGATTCTCGCCCGGGAGATGGGTGGTGACACGCGATTTCCGTATCTTTCCTTCAGTATCTACGACCGTGGCTGGGGATGCTCCTGGAATGATCGCGGGGTGGCCATTCCACCCATGCATGACGAACGGCAGATCTTTGAAAGGCTCTTTGGTGAAGAAGATCTGA
>JAKMEV010000110.1:0-4494 GCA_022425785.1 Akkermansiaceae bacterium
GCATACCCGTCGAGCACGCGCAAGTCATCTCCAATCAAGTCATGCCCTTTGCCAAAAAGAAGATTTGCCGCGCGCTTAAAACTCTTCTCGAAGGCCACGACTACCTTGGACCGCTCTGGATCGATTCGTTCCTCTACTTTTCCGAAGGACAGCTCAAATGGCACCCCGTTAGCGAGGTCAACGTCCGCTGGTCTATGGGAAGACTCGCGCATCAACTACGCAAACGACTCGCGCCTGACAGCTCCCTGACGCTCACCACCTGCCCTCCTGATGAAGCAAAAGCAATGAACAACGGCTTTCCACTCGGAGACCCCGATCAAGCCACCGCACGAGTTCCCGTGATTCGCTTTTAAGCCCAGGACTTTTCAATCAACACCTTCAATCGCGAAACCTCCGTCGCCGACACCTTCGCAATGAACCCCTTGTTGTGCGCAAAATGCACATCGGGCTCGTCTTTGATTTGGGTATACTCCATTCGCTTGTCGTCGTTAAACCTTCCCAGGCCATACCCTTCGCCGCGACGATCGGGATAAACCATCGCAACAACTTCTTCCTCCAACCCCTGATCTTCCACATAGCGGCCCATCCCCATCGAAGGATCGTTTGGCATGGGGTCAGTCCTCGGCAGGAAGAGCACCTTTTTCCCAAAGCTCATTTCCCAAACCTCGGCATTCTCGCCAATATATTCGAGCTGCTTCTTCATGCCCCGTACAAAGCTAATGAGATCCTCCCCCACGATCTTCATCACTTCATAAATCGGCTGTCCCGGCGAATGCTCGGTGCTCGCTGCAAAACGTCGCAGTAAGGTGATATCAATCGGCGAATTTAACTTCGCCATGGCATCACGCTCCACACCCAGCCACTTGGCGGTATCATTGGGACCACGCGTATCCATCCACTCCGCCACAATCAGCCAATCGCAGAACTTATGCGCCTCCTCGTAGAGCCCCAAATACTTCAAGACCAAACTCAACGCACAAAGCGGCTCGGCATCGCGCGGAAACTGGTGATGGTCAAAATTCATCTTCGACTCGTCCCACTTCAACCCCACATCCACCACGGCCGTCGCAACATCTGAAAGATCATCTTCACTTGGCTCGCGACGATACACAGGCACTCCGGTTTCAGCCATCAGCAGTGCACAGGCGAGAAAGTCATCCTTATGAGCTCCACCGGGGTGAACTACAATTTGTCGAATCATGAAAACGGGCATAACCTCACTCAGAGCGATGCTCAACCACGAATGAAAGTCTCCGTCATCATCCCGGCCCACAACGAGCAGGAATATCTCCCCGCTGGATTGAATGCCGTTGCCGCAGCTGCGAAAATTTGCCCTCACGAGGTCGAAACAGTCGTCGTGCTCAACCGCTGTACTGACCGGACGGAGGAAATCTCGCGGGAATTTGGAGCCGTCATCGCAAAAGAAGACGCCAAGAACCTCTCCCTTATTCGCAATGCCGGCGTCGCTGCCAGCTCTGGCGATATTATCGTCACCATCGACGCCGACAGCCAAATGCATCCCCAGTTCCTCCGCATCGTCGTCGAAAAACTCGCTCAAGGTCGCGATATCGGAGGCGGCGCCATGGTGATTCCCGAGCGTTGGTCACTCGGCATCATCGCTTGTGGCGCAGTCCTCTTCCCTCACCTCGCCAAATACAAAGTCTCCTTCGGGGCTTTCTGGACCAGCCGAAAAACTTTTGATCACCTCGGCGGCTTCAACGCGGATTTCGTCACCATCGAAGATGTCGACTTCGCCATCCGGATGCGAGACTACGCCAAATCCATCGGTAAGAAAACCGGCACCGTCTGGACCGCTCCCATGACAACATCGTGCCGAAAATTCGACCAATACGGCGATTGGCACATTTTCAAAGACCGCGGCTTCATGTTTAAAGTCCTAGAAGGAACCAACACAAAAGTCGCCAACGAATATTGGTACGACCAACGTTCAAGTTAAGGCGACTCCTCCAAAATCAACTCCACCTTCGCAGCCTCCCAAGGATAGAAGGGTTTCAGCATGTAATAGCAGATCGGCCCCGTTACAGCGACGAAAAGCCAAATCGGAAAGACCTTTTTGGCGAGGCTCTTGTGCTTCGCGAAATCATTCGTCCACGCATGCACGAAGGTCAGCAGAATAAAGGGAAAACTAATCGCCGCAGCTGCGATGTGGGTAATGAGAATCGAAAGGTAAACCGTTCGAGCTGACCCGGCGATCTCAGCCTCCTCATCACTCAATTTGCCATTCCCATCGGTATCACCAAAGAGAGTCTCTATTGTCGTGAAATGATACGCCACATAGCTCAGCAAAAAGAGGCCCGACAAACCCAAGGCGCCCGTCATGCAACGCTGATGCGCTTTGTAATTCTTCCGGGCCAGAGAGAAAAGCCCGCCCAAAAGACACGCCGCCACCAAAGTGTTTAGAAGCGCATGAAGCGATGGAAGCAACGAAAGCTCCACCCCTTCGGGAAGCGGAATCTTATAAGGACTCCTCATCATTACTACGAGAAGCAGGACCAGTCCGCTGACAATCCAGACCAGCTTCTTCAACAACTTCGCCCGCTCTTCAAGAACGGGTCGCGAAACAAATTCATTTTGATCACTCATCACTTTCAACAACTTCGTCTTTCTTAATTTCGTTCAGCGCAGTCCTAACAACATCGCTCAGAGCCTCCGGCGGCAGGCTTTCATGCCACTTCTTCACGAGGGTATTTCCCCGGAACACAAGAATCCCTAGATCGTGCGACCACTTCCCCTTCGCGGCAGCTTCAATGGGATCCTTCCGTTCACGGATGTCACCAAACTTCATCTCATAGCGCATATACTGCAAAAGCGGCTCCCGTTCAGCTTTGACAAACCACCAGTTGGAAGGATCAACCGAAAGCGACTTTGTCATTTCCTGAAGCTTCTCCTGAGTGTCCTCGTCAGGATCAACCGAGAAACAAACCACCTGGAAATCCTCCTCATTCTTATATTCGTTGTAAACTCCCAGCAGGGAGTTCGCATTGCGGGCCGCACACATCGGACAGGACGTATAATACTGAGCCGCCACCCAGACTTTATTTTTCAAGTCAGAGATTTTCACCGCCGCGCCATCCTGCTTCACCAGGTCCAGATCCTTCTCCAACTCCCAAAGATCTCCCGCCTCCTCTTTTCCAGCGCCTTCCACGATCGGAGCATTATCCGCACGTAACTTGCCTCTGAGCGTCGTGAGCCAGAATGACACTCCGAGAATCATCGCGCAGATGACGGCGACGCCCAAATAGATCAGTTGAATTTTTTTCTTATCGGTCATTTTTGTCCTTTCTCGTCCGGATTTTCGTAGAGGTATTCAACTGATTTTTTCAAAAGCTTCACCAGCTCTTCAGTCGATATTTTAGGCGCGACGAGGTCCTCCTCGTCATTGGTTTTTTTCGCTTCGTCATATTGGCGCTCCCAGCCAGCTACTTTTTCAAAATCCCAGCCGATCGGCACCCCGACAGGACCCCGGATTTGCAAATGCTGATCGAGCAAGACGAGCTGGGAATCATAAATCAGTTTCCCATCTTTCTCGTGAGGATAGATTCCAAAGCGAATCTTGCTCTTCAAAAAAGCCCTCAGGGAATCTTTCCGGTCCTCGCTCGCCGGCACCCGCCAAACCTCCGGCTCTTGTCCAAACTCGGTGAGAACCTGCGCCACCAATTCCGGCTTCTCCTCATCTCCATCGAGGACAAAGACGAGTAGCTTCGGCCTCTTTTCCTTCTCGGAAAACCCCGCGAGTACTTCTCGCACTGCTGAAATGGTCGGCTCGGATTCCGGCACCAACTCGCTCGTCACCGCAAAAGTCAGGACAACGCTCCCTCTTAAATCCTCCATCGTGCGGCGCTCACCATCCGAGGTGAGAATGTGTACCTCATCAGCACCACCGATCGCCGAAAGAAAACTCGGACGTTCGGTATCAGACGTCTTTTCAGCAAAGCGATTGTAGGCCCCTAAAATAGCAAAGCCCCCGACCACCATGATCGCGGTAAGAATGAGCGCGGTGTTTCGGAGTTTGACCGGATCGCGGTCGGCTGGTTCCAGCTTGCTGACGTCCATGCGGCGCAAACTAGCTCAACTCCACGCAAAGGCAAGACCGAGCAATATTACCGGCAGATAGAGCAAAGTCCCGAAAAAGGCCTTCCTCATTGGCCCGCGCTCGCCCGAGGCTTTATATCTCAAAACCGGCACCATTAGAAAAATCACAAAGGGAGTGTGCAAAATCGCCACCAACCAAGGAAACAAGCCGGTCCAGGAGCCCAAAATCACCAGCACCATGAGACAAATCGAGAACCCGATGAAGAGTTTCGCAGTCTTTCCGCCCGAAACATCACCATTTGACCACATCTGGTAGCCTGCCTCCTCGTAATCCACCCTGCACAACCAGCTGATTGCCACAAAATGAGGCAATTGCCAAAAAAAGAGCAGCGCGAAGAGAAACCATCCGCCCCAGGCCTCCCAAGCCGCTCCGGCCCCAAC
>JAKMEV010000113.1:0-9081 GCA_022425785.1 Akkermansiaceae bacterium
ATCGCCACACCCGGACAAACAAATTCCCAATCCCAACAACAAGGCACCAAATCGTATCTTCATCATTCACCCATCCAATTCCACCCGGGACCACCAGACCAGCGAAAAAACAGGTGGATTCGCGTCATCCCGGCGCGCCCTTGTCATTCCAAGCCACGGAAACACCGGACTCCGGCGCAGTCCGCATCTCCATCACACCCACATATTCCGACAGCCTGACATTCCATTCGATCCTTTCGGGGAGCGCCGAATAAGCGGACGACACGCTGGCTCAACCAACTCTCAGCGCACCAGGGGATTTCCCAGAACCCTCCGGCCATCGTTGGGGAAATTCGGAGTCAGAGGACTTGGTTTTGGCTTCGGGGTGGCAGGAGGCGCCGGACCGGCCGATTTTAAGACAGCCTGAACACGGGTGAAATCATGCTCAATTACCGCGGAACGTGGTGAGCCATTGCTGGCAGCCGCAAGTTTCCCGTAGGCCGCATTGATACGCTGTAATTCTTCAAGCGTGCGCATCTTCGCTTCGCGAGCAAGGAGCTGGCGATGACTATTCCGGACCTTCACCTCAAAGGCCACTTCGGGATTTTTCTCCAGACGCGCCAACTCGGTGACAATTTTCTTCGACCACACCGTTCCGGCAACATTGTAAAAAGGACGATCTTTGAATGCCATCAACTGAGTCCAGGCCTCCTTCGGCGACAAGGAAAGGATTGTCTTTAACTCCGCGCTCAAAGCGGCCTCATCCGGCTTCCCGCCATTCTCCAGCGCAAACCATTCCCGCAATCCCACCGAACCTTCTTTCGGGAATTCATGCTGCAACCCGGGCCATGGCTCGATGAAAGTCTGCAATCCCCTGCTCCGGTAATGCACCAGCGCCTTGAGCGAGAAAAGGTAGTTAGGGTCCATTCGACCTACTCCGATAAATACCTTCGTTTTCTTGTCGAGCGCCGCGGGATTCTTCATCCGCGAGTCAATGTGGCCACCCATCAGGATCGCGCCTCCCGCGATCCCCGGCTCGGCTTGCAAGAGCGTATCCGTCATCCAGCCACCTTTGCTGAACCCGGCCAGGTAAACGCGCTTGAGATCCAGCCCCTGCGACTTTGCCAGCTCGTCACGAACATAGCGGAAGGCTTTCACCTCCATTGCAAGATCCGCCGGTTCAATTTTGTATTTCCCCCGCTGCACATACCCCATCCCCACCACGATCCAATCCTTCGGACCGGTGTGCGCCCGCGTCATCTTCCACTCCGGCTTGGCATTGAATCCGTGATAAGAAAACACCACCGGCCAGGACTTGGCGGGATCGTGATTCTCCGGAAACGAAACCAACACATCATCCGCCACCCCGGGCACCTTCAGTTGAATTTCATAAGCCTGAAGCAAGGAGCCAAAACAGAGCCCGAGAATAAAAAAAAGAGAATGAGATCGCGCCAACACAAGGGGCACCCTAAGCACTTCCTGCAAAATTACAGCCAAAATACCGCGCGCTTTCTCTGCCCGCTGACCTGGTCCACACACTAGGACGGCCCTCTTTCGCAGCAAAAAGACGGCGTCCGGGTGATCTATTCCGTCGCCAATCCCATGGTCTTCCAGCTCTGCGGACTCGTCTGCGGAAAGCCCAACCGCGAACAGGAAGAGCGCCAGGGGATCGAGTCCCTCATTTAGTAATTCCTGCCTTCGCTAATTCCTTCGCCCAACATAGTCTCCCCTCGTGGCCGGTGACCTCGACTCCTTCTTCTCTGATGCGGATTGGCACCATCGATTCGACGACCACATTCTCGCTCACGGAAAGAAGCTCTCCTCGCCCCGCTTCCTGAGTGCGCTCAATTTAGAGGAAATCGAAGACGGCTATATTCTCACCGGCCGCGCCGACGATCACGATGCCGAAGTCAACCTCTGGCCCGAGTCCGACACTCATTGGGAATTCGACACCTCCTGCACTTGCGACTACGGCCCGCACTGCCCGCACGCCGCCGCGGCCCTGCTCCGCGCCTCTCGCCCGAATACCCTCGCCCGACTTCTTCGCGGAGGGGGCGAGGTCGCGCCAGCTCCCAAGAAAACCTCCGCTCCAGCCGCGAAGGCTTCCGAAGAAGTCCACACCCCAACCTTTCACATCGAAGTCGCCGAGGAACCCACCTCCGGACGCGTGGTCCAACTTCTCCTCCAAGCTCTCAAGTCAAAACAACGTGATACCTGGCTCGTCGCCCGCCCGGTCGTCCGCTACGGACCGCACGAATTTCCCCTCATCAAATCCAGCGAGGAATCCCCCGTCCCCCGCGACCGGGCCGCCGAGTTCCGCGCCATGGAAGAGCTTGCCCAACTCGGCCTCACCAATCTCTCGACCAATCCCACCTATCGCTTCCTTCTCTCCCTGGCCAAAAAACAATCCACCGAATTCTCCGCCGAAGGATGTTGGTTTCCCGAACCCCACCTCTCCACTCCCGCGGTCTACTGGCCCTGGTTCCGCGCCAAGGCCGTGCCCATGCTCGAAGCGAAAGGCTGGAAAATAGAAATCGACTCCGACTTCGGCTTCCAGGTCCATCGCCTCAACGACGAAGAACTCCACGCCTCGCTCGAACCCACTCCCGGCGGTTGGTTCACCCTCTCGGTCGGCATTGATCTCGATGGTGAACGTCTCGACCTCCTTCCCATCCTCACCGGCCTCCTCGAAGGCGACACGCTCGACCAACTCCAGGATCTCGAGAACGACGAAACCCACCTCATCTATCTTCCCAGCGGCGGCGCCCTCCAAGTCCCCGCCGGGCGACTTCGCACCATCCTCCACCACCTCGCCTCGCTGACCGACCCGAAAGCACCCTCGCTTCATCCTCTCGATGCCGCCGCGCTCCTCAACGACGAAGCCCTTCCCATCGACCCTCCACCCGAACTCGTTGAGCTCCGCACCCGCCTCAAAAAAGACGAGGAGGACGAAAGCTATTTCGAACAACCCGAAGGCCTCCTCGCCGAGCTCCGCGACTACCAAAAAACCGGCGTGGAATGGATGCGCTTCCTCTCCGCCCATGATCTCAACGGTATCCTCGCCGACGACATGGGCCTCGGAAAAACCCTGCAAACCCTCACCCACATTCTCCAACAAAAACAACGCGGTGTGGAAGGCCCCGTCCTCGTCATCGCGCCCACCTCCGTCGTCCCCAACTGGATGGCCGAGGCAAAAAAATTCACGCCTTCCCTCACCCCGCTCATCCTCCACGGCCCACAGCGCAAACGCGTCTTCTCCCACATTCCCCATGCCGACATCGTCATCACTTCCTTCGCCTTACTACAGCGCGACATCGACGAACTCAAAAAGCACGACTTCGCCATCGCCATCCTCGACGAAGCGCAACACATCAAAAACCCCTCCGCCAAAGTCTCCCAGGCCGCCTGCCAACTCAAAGCCCGCCAACGCCTCTGCCTCTCCGGCACCCCCATCGAAAATAACCTTGGCGAACTCTGGTCCCTCTTCCGCTTCCTCATCCCCGGACTCCTTGGATCGCTCGACCGCTTCCGCAAGCTCTACCAAACGCCCATCGAAAAAGAAGAAGACGACGAACGCCGCGACCTCCTTCGCGCCCGACTCGCTCCTCTCATTCTGCGACGCACCAAAGATCAGGTCGCCAAAGAACTCCCGCCCAAAACCATCCTCGTTCATCCCGTCGAACTCAGCTCGGCCCAGCGCGACCTCTACGAAACGGTCCGCGCCACCATGGACAAAAAAGTTCGCGAAGCGATCTCGGCGCAAGGACTAGAGCAATCCCAATTCGCCATCCTCGATGCCCTCTTAAAGCTCCGTCAAATCTGCTGCCATCCCTCCCTCCTCAAACTCCCTCCCGGCGAGGCCAAAAAAACCGACAAGTCGGCCAAACTCGACTACCTCTTCGAACTCCTCGAAACCCTCTTCGCCGAAGGGCGCCGCGTCCTTCTCTTTTCGCAGTTCACCTCCATGCTTGCGCTCATCGAACGCGAGCTCACCGCCCGCCGCATCCGCTACCTCCTCCTCACCGGAGCCTCCAAAAACCGCGGCGACCTCGTCGAGAAATTCCAAAGCGAAAACATCCCCATTTTTCTCATTTCCCTCAAAGCCGGCGGCACCGGCCTCAACCTTACCGCCGCCGACTCTGTGATCCACTTCGACCCCTGGTGGAATCCCGCCGCCGAAAACCAAGCTACCGACCGCGCCTACCGTATCGGCCAGGACAAACCCGTCTTCGTCCACAAACTCATTTGCAATGGCACCGTCGAAGACCGCATTCACCAACTCCAGCAAAAGAAATCCCACCTCGCCGACTCCCTCCTCTCAGGTGCCAGCCAGAGTAAACCCGATCTGGAATCGCTTCAGGAACTCCTAAAACCGCTGGCCTAATTCCAAGATCGAGGCCAAGCTTCCCATATCATGATCAGGCATCTTCTTCTTGCGTGCTGTCTCTTTGGCTTAGTCCATGGAGAGGAGCCAAGCATTGCAGAATTCCTCCCTGACCTCAGCGCCCCCGAATTCAAAACGCGCCAAGCAACCATGGAAAAAATCCAGGTCTTTGCCAAAAAGAATCCTGAAAGCTTTCTCAAAGAAATCCCTCCTCTTCTGAAAAAAACCAAAGATCCTGAAGTCCAACTGCGACTTCGTGAGGTCGCGTTGGGCTTAAAATTCAAAACCACGAAATCACTTTTCGGATTTACCTTTCTCTTGAATCGAGCGTCCAAATTTGAAAATCAGGTTGTCTCCGGAGTTGTGCTGATCGATGTCGTGGATGGTCACCCGGCCAAACGCGATGGCCTCAAGGCACGAGACATTATCCTCGCTCTCAACGGAAAACCATTTCCCAGAAATCTCCCCGAAGAGGAAATCCGAAAGATCTTCGCCTCACAAGCCCCGGGAAAAAGAGTGACTCTCGTGGTACAACGCGACGGGGAAACCATCGATATCGAGGTCAGTCCGATGGAGGTTGAAGTCGATCAGGACATTAAAGAAAAGCTCCTTCTCGATTTCGACGACTGGCTTCGCGAGCAAACAAAAGACTGACCGTTGTGCTGTCCACTGACTGACTTCCACTAATAGCTCGCTTCGTCTTCTTCCCCCTGTTCGGCATCCGCAGAGGCCGCCACACTGAAGCCCGGGAATAAAATTCCCAGGCTCCAATTTCGCTTGATGATATGACAAATTGTCACTTTCCCAAATGAGAAAGCCCCCGCCTAAGATAAACTCCTACCGGAGTGAATGAGCCCTACCGAACCTCCCCGGGTCCGAAATCAAATCCAAACTGCAACCAAACAGAATTCTCGGAACCCTCTTCAAGGTCGTCGTGGTTATACTGCAAGCGCACGCGGGATCTGGTATCTTTGTAGAGATCAATTTCGCGGGTTAAGGCCAGGGAAAGTCGCTTCCGCTCCTCCGATGCAAAGGCATACTCCACCTCGCCCATGTCGATTTCCCCTCCGGCTTCCACTCCTTCGATCCATCCGTATCGAAAATCGCCGACCCATTCATCGGAGAAACGATACTTCGCAATCGCCATCAAACTTGATTGCGAGGTTTTTCCACGATTGGACGCATTCTCAGCATGTTCCCACTCCACTTCCCTGAGATAATATTCGAGACCGAGGGAAATTTCCTTCCCTCCTGATTCCAACCCTTTTTCCCTCCAGGTGTAGGTATAGTCGGTCGAGTAAATAGAAGTATCATGCCCATAGCCGTTTTCTCCCCATGCACCATTCAAGCCAATGCGATGCTGGTGAAAATCAGTGTGATTGTATCCAAATAAAACACGGATAGTAGCGAGATCCCCGGAAAAATAAGCATTCTCGCTTTCTTCTCCATGCCCGTGCTCATCCTCATCACCATGGTCATCCTCTTCTTCATGACCATGGCTATGCTCGACAGCCTCACCAAAGCTTCCGGAAATCGTTAAAAAGCCTGTGTCGAATTCACTCATCCAGGTGAGTTCTCCGCCATCAGTGCGCAGCCCTTCCTCACCCAGAAATAATCCAGTCGAGAGATTGGCATCAACAAAATCCCAGCTGTGCAAGTGCTGGTTATTTTGACCTCCCAGTCGATTCAAGAATCGTCCACCACGAATTTCAAAACCATCAACTCCCGAATACTTTAAAAAACCCTCTTCCCATTCCGCTTCCATCTTATGGTCCGGAGTCGAGAAGGCATTCATGTTCACAAACCCAGAGATGTCATCGCCATAGTACAGACTCGTTCCCAACTCCAAACCCTGGAGCGCAAAGTTGTTGTTCGGATCGTGACCATGGGAAGCCAAGTCTTCGAGATGATCCGCAGAACTCTCTCCCGCAACAGCCCGCATGTGCAATGTCGGCTCCAATTTCAACTCTCCCGAAACCGGCAAGGCCGCTAACAAACTTATACCTATAATTCGCATAACGCAACTTAGTTGCATTTAATCCCTACGACGTCAAACCTGTATTTCAAAAAAGAAGGGTTCCGGCAGATCTCCTCCCGGGGCGAAGAAACCTCAACCCCATCGTCGCCTCCCTCGCGAAAGACTACCACGCGGTTCCTATCAAAACTCAGGAAGTTTTTAACGCCGCCACCAAAGTCGCTCCGCCCGAACAATGGATCTGGGATGGCGTCCATCCCCTGCCCCAGGGACATGAACTCATCGCCCGCAATTGGATCGAGCAAGTCAGCGGCCGTTGGGGCTGAGCTAACGGCCTCCCGCTACAACATTCTCGATCAAGCCAGGGGATAAGAATTCTTCCTTCTCCGTGTTCATCCTGCACATGAGGCAGAACCTGATCCAACCAAGATAAGGAATACGGAAAACCACCTGATCAATATCATGTCGGGGTCCTGGTTTTCATATCGTTAAAAAGGAACCACACCATGTGCCATATCGGCTTGAAACAATCGAAGACCTCTCCCGGTAATCTGAACATGAACTACCGCATCGCCCACTTCGACGAAATAGAGGCCGTCCCCTGCCCCTGCGGAATGTCCAAGCGCGCCTTTGCAACACCGGATAATCCGACCGCGTCGATTCACTACGTTGATATTTCTCTCGATGCCAAAACGCACTATCACAAGACCTTCACCGAGATCTATCTCATCCTCGAAGTGGAGGGTGAGGCCTTCATCGAACTCGACGGCGAGCGCCTTCCGGTCAAACCCATGACCACCATCATGATCCAGCCCGGCTGCCGCCACCGCGCCGTGGGAAAAATGAAACTCATCAACACCGCCGTCCCCACTTTCAATCCTGAAGACGAATGGTTTGACTAAGAGAAAAGTGATGAAACGGATGCAATTTGTTTTTCAAGCGATCAGGAAAATGACGCTCTCTCTCAAGTGGAAAGCTCTTCTTCTCCTCTCCGCCGTATACTTCGCGCCAGCTACAGGTTCAGCAGATGAATCCCCCTGGAGGAACGGAAGGCACACCCTGACAGTCGACGAGCGAGAGCGAACGTTCATCCTCGAAATTCCCCCGGAGCTCAAAGCCGGAGCTCCCCTCGTCATGGTCTTCCACGGGACTGGTGGCTCCGCCGCAGCGGCGCAACGAGACTGTGGCTTTAGCGCGCTCATCAAGAGCCAAAACTTCGTTGCCGTTTACCCGAATGCCACGCGTGAAACCAATCCTGACAAAACGCCTCAGTTTCAGGTCGACTATGAATTCCAACGCGGCTGCAAGGTTGACGATGTTCGCTTTATTAAGACCCTCCGGAATCGCCTCGTGAAGGACCTCAAGCTTGATCCCGACGCCGTCTTCGCAACCGGCATGTCAAATGGTGGCGACATGAGTTATTTCCTGGCCAGCCAAAAAAAGCCCTTTGTCAAAGCAATCGCCCCGGTCGCCGGGACGATGATGGTGTCATGGGGGAAAGGACTCAATCCAACAAGACAAACCCCGATCTTAGCGATCCACAGTCGCGACGACAAAATAACTTTGTGGGGAGGTGACCTCGACAATAGAGACGGCTGGGGCGCGTACTACGGCATCGAGGCCGTCATGAATTTATGGGCCAAGGGCCTTGCTCTGACACCCGCAGTGCCAGACGACAAAACGAGAGGTCGCCAACTCCGCAAAGGCCTTCTCCTCAAGAAATGGCAAACAGAAAAAGATGACACCGAAATGAAACTTTATGAGTTCGAGAGTATTGGACACACTTGGCCACCCTACCTCGGCAATAAGAATGTCAGCACTGCCGAGGAGATTTGGAATTTCTTTGATACTCATTGTCCTAAGATCAAGTGATGTAACGGCCGAAAAATTCAGCCCCCTAAAGCGCATTGCCAGCATTGCAGTTTATCGCGCTACCCCGATTCCCAATGAATACTGTCACGGAAAATTTGATCCCAAGGTCAAAGACCGACAACGTGAAACAACTTTTCCTTCTCATCTTTCTCTTTGTTTGTTCCTGCTCGGATCCCAAACCCGCTGTGGCCGAACCCCCGACTTACCAAACCCTGCATCGGGAAAATGCCAAAGGCACTTTCTTCCACTTCGATCACGAAGGTGACCTCTACCTCGCCTGTTCCATTCACCAAGGAAACAATTCTCAAGGCATCAAACTCGTTCGGCACGAAAGCGATGACTTTGTCATCGTCGGAAAACAAATCCACCATCAGAAAGACCTCCGCGTTCTCAAATTCAACTCCGACAACATCGGCGAAAAAACCGCTCTGCCCTACCACGCCGATCCATCCGTGAGCAGGAGAGACGAAGTTGTCATCCTCAATCGCGGTCAGAAAATCCCCGGCACCGTATACCAAACTCCAACTTCCAAAGACCACCACTACTACCTCGAAACCAAGAAGGCATTCGCCGCCGACGGTATGAGCGGCTCTCCAGTTTTCAGCGTGCGACTTGGCTCTGTTGTCGGCGTGCTTCAGACCGCTAACAGCAAAACAAAAGCTACCATCGGAGGATTCGAATTACTGGAAATGCCCTAACTCATTTTAGAAAACCGATTTACTTGACTAGATGGTTCACCATCGAACCGATGCACGCCAGTGAAGTCGTGATCAATCCGCAACCAAGAATATTGTCCACCTACTGAAACAAATCCGGCCAAATAAAAAAGGGAGCCGGTAAAAGCTCCCTCTGAAAATTTTGGTCTGAAATT
>JAKMEV010000118.1:0-5636 GCA_022425785.1 Akkermansiaceae bacterium
CTCGGCTCCGTCTTGGCCCAACAACTCGGCCAACTCGAATCGAAAATCCCCAATTTTATCCTTCTCGATCCCTGTCCCGAAGGAAACGAATTCAAAGGCTTCAAAGCCGGAAACTGGGCCGGTTGGCTTGGCGCGGAATACTCACCCGTTCGTGTCGGTGGCGAATTTCAAATTCCCGACGCCCAACGTCTCGACTCCATCACCGAAGACGATCACGAAGCCCGCGAAGCTCTCCGGAAATTCTTCAGCAAGAAGTACGAAAACGACCGTAAATCATCCGCCGCCGGATCCTGGAACGCCACTTTCGAACGCGTCAACGGCCTCATGAGCTGCGCCCACCTTTTCGATCTCGAACGCATCCCGCAAGCGGACCGCGACCGCTACGGCCCCGGTGCCTTCGGTCAACACGCTCTCCTCGCCCGCACCCTCGTCGAAGAGGGCGCCCCCTTCGTCATGGTTGCCAACGGCATGCCTTGGGACAGCCATGTCTTCAACCACGAGATCTACCAGATGGTCGTCCCCGATCTCGACAACATCATTTTCCAGCTCACCAAAGACCTCGAAGACCGAGGCATGCTCGAAGACACCCTCGTCGTCGCGATGGGCGAATTCGGCCGCTCCCCGTGGATCAACCAGGCCCGCGGCCGCGACCACTATCCCAATGCCTGGTCCCTCGCCATGGCCGGCGGCGGCGTGCAAGGCGGAGCCCTCGTCGGAGCCACCGACAAATACGGAGCCGAAGTCACCGACGATCCCTTCAACGAAGAAAACCTCTTCGCCACCATCTTCTCCGCCCTCGGCATCGACCCCCACGCCGAATTCAACATCCCCGGTATGCCCACCTTCCACCACGTCGAAAACAAGGCCAAACCTATCTCCCAAATCCTCTCATGAACCCTCCGACCCTCAAAAAAGGTAAAGAGATCAAACTCCCTTCCCACGTTCTCGACCTCACTCTTGGTCCGGAGAACAAACTCTACGCCGCCTGCCTCGACGGCGGCATCTACGAGGTCTCGACGTCCTTCAAACTCATTAAGGACGCCTACACCGAAATCGCCCGCCACGACAACTTCGCCTCCGGAATCAACTACTCAGCTTCACAAAACACCTTCGTCTCCGCCAGCTACGACGGCGACCTCAAGTGGATCGACCCCGCGAAGAAAGAGGAGAAAAAAGAAACCCGCTCCGTCAAGGCCCACAACTTCTGGTCCTGGCAATCCCGCCTCTCACCCGACGGCAAACTTATCGCCACCACCACCGGCCAATACCTTTGCGGCGGCTACAAATACGAACCCGCTCCCGAAACCGAACCTTCGGTCAAAGTCTTCGACGTCGCCACCGGCGAACTCCGTCATTCCTTCCCCCACACTCCGCCCGTCCAATCCGTCGCCTTTTCCAACAACGGCAAGCTCCTCGCCGCCGGCAACCTCATGGGCGAAGTCATCCTCTGGGATCTCTCGCAAGGCGGCAAAGAAATCGCCCGCATTAAAACGCCCGACTTCACCGGCTGGGGCATCATCAAGGGGCACTACTACACCGGCGGCGTCTTCGCCCTCCACTTCGCACCCGACGACCAATCACTCTACCTCGCCGGCATGGGCAGCACCCGCGACCCCGCCGCCGGGAACGGAAAACAACTCTGGCAAAAATTCACCTGGCACGACGGCGTCAAAAAAGACTCAGCCGCCACCGATGGTGAGATCGGCGAAGGCCTCATGGAAACCCTCGCCTTCCATCCCGACGGAAAATTCTTCGTCATGGCCGGCCGCATCTTCAAAGGCGACTGGAACGCCGCCCTCTTTGATCACGAAAACGGATCAAGACTCCACCACCAAAACGTCGGCTTCCGCATCTCCGCCTCCACCTTCACCCCCGACGGCAAAACCCTCTATCTCGCCGGCGGAGTCAACCAAGGAAACCCCGCCGAAGAAAAAAAGTGGGGCCGGATCGTCCTTTACGAAGTCTCCAGCTAAAACGGAACAGCCACGATCTCCCGGGGGTAATCTTGGTTCTCCCCCACTCAACTCCCAAGACCGGGACTTCAGCCTCACCGACCTCTACGGAAAAATCGAAAAGAAGATTCTCGCGTATCCAAATCCTCTCGCCCTTCCTGACTATCGTAGCTTCCTAAGCTCCTCTCACATTCTTGCATCACACAGTAACTGTTCATTAGAACAACTACTGTGACTTCCGTCTATCAGCCCCGCCGTCCCCGCGTCTCTCCAGCATCGGGGATGAGGCTTTCTACAACTGCACCAGCCTAACAAGCATCACGACTGGTGGTAGCGTTACCAGTATTGGAAGTGACGCCTTCTATAGCCCTGTGGAAGGTCGAGATTACCGTTTCTAGCGGCGTCGACGGATCTGGAGGAAACCAGAACCCAGAAGGGCGAGGAGTGCGCCAGACGGCTCGGGAACGGGCGTCAGCTGAATGTTGTCGATCAACTGGGAGCTCACTTCTGTAACGTTACCGCCAAGGTTTAAACCGCCGCTGATATAATATGCTTCAAACTCGATCACATGGCTGCCAGCTGACGGAGTGATGAGAAGGCTCGAGGTGTTCCATTCCGAGTCCGGCATGATACCGGTGCTGTTCCAGTCCAAAAGACTGGTGTTCAATGTGGCAAATGATCCAGCCTGAACGCCGTCCAGGAGGACGGTGATACCACCTTTACCATCGAAGCTGTAATTGGCGGGATCTGCGCTTCCCAAAAACTGGGAGTGGTCGAAGGTGATCAGATAGCTACCTCCAGTGAAATCACCGACGGTCTGTTGGATGGAGTTGCTCCCACCGTCGTTGAATACGTCAAGCCCTAGGAAGTGAGTGCCCTGGGTGCCGTTTGTAGTGAAGCCGGGACTCCCGGGGCCTCCTGCGCTGGTGCCCTCCATGATCCAATCGGGACTGGACATGCGTGCGTCTTGGGAGCCAAGAGCCCAGCCAGTGGGGGCCGTGTTCTGCATGCTGATGTTATCACGTCCGATGATAAATGAACCTTCTGAGTCCTCGAGGCCTCCGTTGACGAGCGTCGCCGCTTGGATTCCGGTCGCGCAGGCGAGTGAGCAAAGAAAGATAATTGTATCGTGTTTAAAAAACATCTTCATTGCTTGTCCATAATTATTGTAAAGGTTACCGCAAGTAAAAAAGGGCTTTTTCTCTGGGCGTGAGAAATACTCTGGATCAGTGATCAGTCCCAGCATCGAAACGAATTCCTGCACAACCCTGGGACTCCGCTGAGGTTTCCTCTCGAACTTTTACAAGAAGCGAGTAGTGGAATGAGGAGGATCAGAAGAAACTTCATCGTTTTAAGAGTCGAGTGGCACTGGTTTATTCCTTAGCTGAGATTTCCGCTGGAACCCTTTTATATCGGGTGGTAGTAAGAGACTATGAAAGCTTCGTCGATCATTCTATTCATCCTGAGTCTTAAGGCCACGGCCGATCTTCCGCAAATGTCTGATGAAACCCGCTGGTTGGGTTATTTTGTCGGTTGGGAAGAAAGGAATTTCGACTACGGATATGGCGCCGATGGCGAGGCCATCATGCACTATGTAAATAAAAAAGAGTTCTCCAGCCATACTAACGTTGACGTGCGTTTCAACGTACAGGAAAAAATTAAAGGGAAGTGGGTTACTCGTAAAATTCTAGAGGACGGTCTCCAGACAACTGATGTTGCGAGTAAAAATCCACGTAAGCCGGTCACTCCGGTCTCTCACTCTACAGCGACGAAGATCACCTCACCGCGCAAGGCGCCCTTTTTGTGCGACCTATCTTTGAAATGATTTTCAAAGAGCTCAAAAAGCCCTAAGCCTCCGCCTCCTCGGAATTGATCTCCCCCGATGAAGCTCGATCACTCGACTCGCAATTCTACTGGTTGAGGGGCGGTGAGCGATAAGAATCGTCGTCCGATCCTTAATCAACTCCTTCAACGATTCCATCTGGTCCACAGCCTGCTAACATACCGCCATGCGAGTCCTCATCGCCAACGACAAATTTAAAGGATCCCTCACCGCCACCGAGGCAGCTGAAGCCATCGCAGCTGGTCTACCCGATTCCTGCGAGATCGACATCTGCCCTATCGCTGATGGCGGTGAAGGGTTCACCGAGACCATGCTCTCGGCCCTCGGAGGGAAATGGATGACCGTTGATACCGTCGATGCGCTCTACCGCCCTATCAAAGCCAGCTACGCCATCACCGACTCCGGTCTCGCCGTCATGGAAATGGCCTCTGCATCCGGATACGAACTTATCGAAGGTAAAGACCGTAACATCCTTCAATCCTCCACCTACGGCACGGGCCTCATGATGAGTCACGCCGCCGCTCAATCTAAAACCGAGCGCATTCTCATCGGAATCGGCGGCAGCGCCACCAACGACGGTGGAGTTGGCATGGCCGATGCCCTCGGCGTCCTCTTTCTCGACTCAGAGGAAGATTCCCTCCCCGCGCTCCCTTGCAGTCTTGAAAATCTCGACTCTATCGATTGCGATCAACTTGCGAAACTTCCTCCCGTCGATGTTGCCTGTGATGTTCTGAATCCCCTTCTTGGTCCGGAAGGCGCGACCACGGTCTTCGGCCCTCAAAAAGGAGCCACTCCAGAAGATCAGGAGCAGTTGGAAAAATTCCTCACCAAGCTCACAAAAGTTTCCAAGGCCGAAGAAGTCGCCAATCGACCCGGTGCCGGAGCTGCCGGCGGGCTTGGTTTCGGGCTCATGCATTTCACCAAGGCCGAACTTCATTCCGGCTTCGATCTCGTCTCACAAGCTCTCGAACTCGAAAGCCGCATCGCCACCGCCGACCTTGTCATTACTGGCGAAGGATCTCTCGATGCTCAATCTCTCTCCGGAAAAGGCCCCGTCGGAGTCGCCAAAATGGCGCGAGACCTTGGAAAGCCCGTTATCGGACTGGCCGGACACATTTCTCCAGAAGTGTTGGAAAGTAATCTTTTCGCCCAACATGGCTCATTGAGTGATTTCGATCTGCCGTTAGAAGAGTTGATGTCCCGCGCTGCCGAACTCCTCACCGCTAAAGTTCGGGAACTAAGGGACTTGATCCCCCTGATCTAAGCGGCTTAGCTCGCTCCGATGAGCAAAGCAGTTCTCTTATTCTCCGGACAGGGCGCCCAAAAAGTGGGCATGGGCAAAGACCTCGTCGACGCCTACCCCGTCGCACAACAACTCTTCCAGCAAGCCGACGACGTTCTCGGACGCTCCCTGACTTCGATCATGTTCGAGGGGCCCGCCGAGGATCTCACCAAAACCGGAAACTGCCAACCCGCCCTCTTTCTCCACGGTCTGGCTCTTCTCTCCATCTTAAAAGAGAAGGTCCCGGCCCTCGAACCTATTGCAGCTGCCGGACTCTCGCTGGGAGAAATGACGGCCCATGCTGCTGCCGGGACATTTGCTTTTGAAGTCGGGCTGAATCTCGTTGCCAAGCGCGGTGAGTTGATGGACGAAGCCTGCGCCGCCACCTCTGGATCGATGGCAGCCATGATCGGGGGATCCGAAGAGGACGTCCGAAGACTGGCTGCCGAATGTGATGTCGACGTTGCTAATCTTAACTGCCCTGGCCAACTTGTTCTCTCGGGATCCGTTGATGGAATCGAGCAGGCCGTTGCAAAAGCCAAGGAATTCGGTCTCCGCA
>JAKMEV010000183.1:0-3530 GCA_022425785.1 Akkermansiaceae bacterium
GGTTCTTCTTATACATGCTGTAGATGATGGTACGGTCGATGAGTTCATCGAGCATCTGTTCCATCAGCTGTTTAAGTTTCCGGTCGTAGTTGGGGCCTCGTCGCGGATTTTGCGACATGAGCACGGACTGCATCGGAGCGACTTTGATCATCAGTTCATTGAGAGTGATGATTTCGCCATTCACCTTGGCGGCGATTCCATTGACGGGTTGGGCGGCCTGAGACGCGGGGAGAATCAGCGCAATCGCGGCGAGAAAAAGAAGAACGGATTTCATGGAGTGAGAGACTAGAGAGATTTCAGGAGTTGTACTGCTTCGAGGAGTTTATCAGCCGGTTTTTTGGAACTCAAGCGGGGAAACTTTCCTCCCGGTGGCAGAATATAGTCTCCGTTTCGCTGGAGCTTCAATCGGTCATTGTGAATTTCGACGATTTGCACTCCCTTGGCCGACGCGATGATGCGGAGGCGGTTGGTTTCGATGAGGTAGACGACGGGGTTCGGGAAGCGTCCAAAGCGGTCCCGCCAGTCCCTTGAGATCGCATTGAGCTCCTTTTCGGTGCGGGCTGAGGCCATTTGGCGATAGGCCGCAACGCGCAATTCGGAGTCCGGACCGTAAGATCGGGGAAAAAAGGCAGGGAGTTTGCCTTTTTCGTTGCTCCAGCTGTTCTCGGCGAAGACCACGAAATCGATTCGTAACTGGGCATCAGCGCGTTGCATGGGATTCTTGCCATTTAGAGACTCGATCGATTGCTGGAGGAGCTGGCAGTAGAGTTCGAAGCCGACTGCGGTGATATGGCCGGATTGCTTGGTTCCGAGGAGGCTCCCGGCGCCGCGAATTTCCAGATCGCGCATGGCGATTTTGAAACCGGAGCCCAGTTCGGTGTATTGTTTGATCGCGCTGAGGCGCTTTCGGGCGTCACCTCCTGCGATGAGTTCGCCAGGGAGCAAAAGGAGGGCGTAGGCGCGGCGGTCGGCCCGGCCCACTCGACCTCGGAGCTGGTAAAGGTCTGCAAGTCCAAAGCGGTCGGCACGGTCGATGAGGATGGTGTTGGCGTTGGGGATGTCGATTCCGCTCTCGATGATGGTGGTGGCGAGAAGGACGTCGGCTTTTCCGTCCACGAATTGATGCATCACTTTTTCGAGGTCGTCTTTGTCCATCTGGCCGTGGCCGACGACGACACGAGCCTCAGGGACAAGTTTCTCAATCCTGGTTTTCATGTCCTCGATGGTCGCCACGCGGTTGTGGAGGAAGAACACCTGACCGCCGCGGGTCAGTTCACGTCGAATGGCATTGCGGATGAGCCGTTCGTCGTAGGCGTAGATCGAGGTTTGCACAGGGAGGCGATTGGGCGGAGGCGTGTCAATCGTGGACATGTCGCGCGCGCCCATCAGC
The DNA here is from genome assembly GCA_022425785.1 of Akkermansiaceae bacterium. Taxonomy (GTDB): domain Bacteria; phylum Verrucomicrobiota; class Verrucomicrobiia; order Verrucomicrobiales; family Akkermansiaceae; genus SW10. Next base: position 1,391 of record JAKMEV010000183.1, read on the forward strand.
GAGAGATACAAAGTGCGCGGAATTGGCGTGGCAGAGAGGGTGAGAACGTCGATGAGGCGGAAGCGTTCCTTGAGAATTTCTTTGTGGCGAACGCCGAAGCGTTGTTCCTCATCGACGACGAGTAGGCCAAGTTTTTTGTATTCCACCCCGGCCGAGAGGAGGCGGTGTGTGCCGATAAGGATGTCGACGTTGCCATCGCGAACGCCTTCGAGAATCTGGCGTGCTTCGGCGGGGGTTTGAAGGCGGCTCAGGAGTTCAATTCGAACGGGGTAATCGCTCATTCGTGAGCGGAAAGTCCGAACGTGTTGTTCCGCAAGCACGGTGGTGGGCGCGAGGATGGCGACTTGCTTTCCGCCGGTGACGGCTTTGAAAGCGGCGCGAATCGCGATCTCGGTTTTTCCAAATCCCACGTCTCCGCAGATGAGGCGATCCATGGGGCGGGGCGATTCCATGTCGATCTTGGTCGCTTCGATGGCCTTGCGTTGATCGGGCGTTTCGGTGAAGGGGAAGGACGCTTCGAATTCTTGCATCCATTGTCCGTCGGGAGCGTGGCCGTAGCCTCCTTTGGATTCGCGTTCGGCCTGGAGGCGGAGAAGTTGCGCGGCGTAATCAAGGACGGCGGCTTCGGCAACCTTGCGGGCTTTTTTCCACCGCTTGTCGCCGAGCTTGTTCAGGCGGGGTTTGCCGCCGCCGATGCCGACGTAGCGGGCAACGAGATGGCTCTGATCGATGGGGACGTGCAAGGTCGAGCCTCCGTCGTACTTGATGCCGAGTTCTTCGTCGCCCTCGTCGCTTTCAATAAGGCCGATGAATTCGCCAATGCCGTAGTCAGCGTGGACCACGAACTCCCCTTGATTGAGCTCGTGCACGCCGGTGATGGCGGCTGCGGTGCGTTGATGGGCGAGGGTCTCGCGCCCTTTGGTGCCGGGAAGATGTTGACGGCCGAAAATTTCGAGAGTGGAAAGAACAACGAGTTTCTGTTCGGGCGCGACAAAGCCTTTGGCAAGGCGGCCTTCGGTGAAGGTGAAATCAGATTCGTCCCTTTCGAGGATTTCGAGGAAGCGATGGCGTTCCGCTTTTGATGGCGAGACCAGCCCGATTTCCCAACCTTGCTTGAGCCAGTCGGAGAGTTGCTCGAGGAAGAGGTTTCGGCTGGAGTCTGCGATGACAAAGTCTCCGGCTTCGAATCCCGCGGCAGGCGAGGGATAGAGATTGGCGTTCCAGTGTTCGTTGGGGCCATCGCTGATCAGGATGTCGGCAATCTCGATGTCGTCTTCGTCGATGGCGATGAGGAGATCGCCTTCTTCGAACCAATTGGAGAGCGGTTCAACGAGTGAGAGGTCGCGGCTTCCGAGTTCGAAAGTGTCGAGCTTGCGGGTTGTGGTTTGACTTTCCACACTGAATTCGCGGAGAGATTCGATTTCGTCGCCGAAGAACTCCACCCTGATCGGGCTGGTGTTCTGGGTCGGATAGAAATCAAGGATGCCGCCGCGTCGGGCGAACTGGCCGCGTTGGAAAATCTGAGGATATTCTTCGTAGTCTCGTTCTTCGAGCCATGTGATGAGGTCTTCGGGAGAGATCTCCTGTCCCACGGTCAAGGTGAGTTCTTTTTTGTCGAGAATATCACGAGCTGGAGCTAAAGCCTGCCAGGAGGCTCGCGAGAGGAGGACTGGTTTTCCCGGTGAGCGGGAGATGCGATTGATGGTGGAAATGCGCCCGGCCTCGCGGTCGGGATCGACCAATTCGTCTTCCACGATCACGGTGGGATCAGCGAGGTTGAGGACGGGTGATTTCCAAAAAGCGAACTCCTCGGCGAGTTGGTCACGTCGTCGGGCATGCGGACAAAAGACCCAGACCCGACCGGGGTGTCCCTTGGAGAGAAGAGCGGCGATGAGAAATCCTTGCGCGGCTTGGTTGCAAGTCCCGAGCGGAAGCGGTTTCGAACCGGGGGATTTGGGCATGCGTTCCCATGTGGACAGGGCGGACCCCCGCCACAGTTCCCGAGGAGAACCGGCGTTCATCGGGATGGGCTATACCATGGGAGAAGCGGGGCGCAAGTGTGGGTAAAGTCGATTGCTTGTGCCGGTCGTCTGAAGGCGCCCTTTGCTTGTTGTCGCACAGAGTTCAACTAATGTGAATG
>JAKMEV010000196.1:0-15710 GCA_022425785.1 Akkermansiaceae bacterium
ACACTCTCAAGGACCACTTCAAAGTCCAGTCACTCGACGGCTTCGGCTGCTCCGGCATGTCCGCCGCCCTTTCCGCTGCCGGTGGCGTGATGCATTACCTCACCTACCAACTTCGTCGAAACTGCGACCACCTCCGCGGCCTCTCGGTTCGCAATGCCGCCGACCACGTCCTCATCGACTCGGCCTCGCAAATCAATCTCGACCTCGTCGATTCCCGCGCGGGCAAACAACATTCCCTCCTCGGGGTTCTCGACCGCACTTCCACTCCGATGGGCGCGCGCAAACTCCGCGACTGGATTCTTCACCCCCTCCGCGACCTCGCTGCCCTCAATGCCCGACTCGACCTCGTCGATTCCCTCCTCGCCGAACCCTACCTCCTCACCAAACTTCGCGACTCGCTCAAAAGCATCCGTGATATCGAACGCACCACCGGCCGTCTTTCCCAGGGCGCCGGGAATGCCCGCGATCTCAAATCCCTCCAAACCTCTCTCGAGAACATCCCCAACCTCCGCGCCGACCTTTCCTCGATCTCAAACACCTCCGGCCTCCACGGCCAGCTCATCGAGAACATCCAGGAATTTCCCGATGTCGTCGGAACTCTCCAAGCCGCCCTCGTCGACGAACCGCCCGCGCAACTTCGCGACGGTGGCATCATCCGCGACGGACACTCCGCCACGCTCGACGAACTCCGTTCCGCCTCCCGCGATGGCAAACAATGGATTGCCGAGCTCCAGCAAAGCGAACGCGAACGCACCGGCATCGACAGCCTAAAGATCAAGTTCAACAACGTCTTCGGATACTTCATCGAGATCACCAAATCGAAAGCCGACCAGGCCCCCGACGACTACCAGCGAAAACAAACAATGGCTAATGCCGAGCGCTTCATCACGCCCGGCCTCAAGGAAGTCGAAGGCAAAGTCCTCGGTTCCGACGACCGCGCCAAGGCCCTCGAATACGAAGAGTTCGTCAAACTCCGCTCCGCCATCACCGACCATCTCGTCCCGCTTCAAAAAACGGCCGACGCTCTCGCTACCCTCGACGTCCTCATCTCCTTTTCTGAAACCGCGCAACTCTACCAACACACCCGCCCCGTCCTCGACGAATCCCGCAACCTGCAAATCGTCAACGGCCGTCACCCCGTTCTTGAGCAAACTCTCATCGAAGAAAAATTCGTCCCCAACGACACCCACATCGAGCCCGAGGAATCGCTCCTGCAAATTCTCACCGGCCCCAACATGGCCGGTAAGTCGACCTATATCCGCCAAATCGCCCTCGTCACTCTGATGGCGCAAATCGGCGCCTATGTCCCAGCCGAGCACGCGCACATCGGACTCACCGATCGCATCTTCTGCCGTGTCGGAGCCTCCGACGACCTCTCAAAGGGCCAGTCGACCTTCATGGTCGAGATGAACGAGACCTCCCTCATCGTCAACAACGCCACCGACCGTTCCCTCGTCATCCTCGACGAAATCGGACGCGGCACCGCCACCTTCGACGGCCTCTCGATCGCCTGGTCCGTCGCCGAACATCTCCACGACGAAGTGCAATGCCGCACCCTCTTCGCGACCCACTCCCACGAACTCTCCGCCCTGGCCGACAGCAAGAAGTCCGTCGCCAACTTCAACGTCGCGGTCCGCGAGTGGAACGACGACATCATCTTCCTCCGCAAAATTCTCCCCGGCCAGGCCGACAAAAGCTACGGCATTCAGGTCGCCAGACTCGCCGGTCTCCCAAAGCCCATCCTTGATCGCGCGAAGGAAATCCTTTCCCACCTCGAGATGAGTTCCTCCAAACCCTCCCAGGAAAAAAAGGAAACCCCCAAGGCCAAAAAAGCCCTCCCCGAAGCCGACTCCCCACAGATGGATCTCTTCGGCTGAAGGAGCTACGGCACCCTCGTCGCTTCACTTTGCATCCCCCGAAATCCAAGCGGCAAGGGCGTCGCGACTCCTTTCCTACCCGCTCGGGTGAAGCTCGCGATACTTGACCGCTTCGACTCCAAGCGCAGCAGCTGTTCCAAGAATCATTTCCTCACAAGCAGTTCTTGGAACCTGCGCAGCGGGCTTGGTTAGGCCGCAGATGATTTTCCCGTATGCCTGAGCCCCGCCAAGGTGACGAAGAAGCTTCAGTGAAATATGCGCGGCGTCGAGGGAAGGAAAAATAAGAACGTCCGATGGTGGCTTCACCGCCAATTCGGGAACTTTGACTGCAGCAGCCTCTGGCACGAGAGCCACGTCCGCTTGAATCTCGCCATCGATATCAATATCGAGAACATTGACCCGCTCATTGGCCAATGCGGCCGCGGCTTGCATCATACGGGATGATTCGTCGCGGGCGCTTCCGTAATTGGAATGGCTCAGCAAAGCAACCCGGGTCATGCGTCCCAAGTGGTGATGAGCCAACTTTCCGGCTTCGGCCGCGATCGTGGCAATGTCATCGACTCCCGGCTCGGCAATCAATCCGGTATCCGCGAGGAAGAGGATTCCATCTGCTCCAAAATTCGGCAGGCTGTCTGAAACCAACACCGTGCAGGCAAAGGCCTTGTCGACACTGGGGCAAGGCTTCACCAAATGGAGGACCGGACGGAAGACGCCAAAAGGATCGACCTGATTTCCTCCCAAGCAGGCGTCGGCCTGACCGTATTGCACCATCATCGCGGCGAAGTAATGCGGTTTAGCGATGATACTTTCGGCATCAACATTCACAATTCCCCGGTAACGCTCGATTCGCTCAAATCGTCCGCAGAATAGTTTGAAATCGGATGATTTCGTCGGATCGATAATACGCACGAACTTGGTCGACAGCCCCAAGTCGGCAAAAATCGCGAGGATCTTCTCCCGATCTCCCAACAAAATAGGAATTCCCAACTCCAACTTCACCATCCTCGCAGCAACCCGGACAATGCGGGGATCTTCGGCTTCCGTGAAGACAATCCGCTTAGGATGGCGCTTCAGCTGATCAAAAAGAGGCTTGGTAAACGAATTGGGAGCGGGAAAAACGCTGGCGGAATCAGACATGTGGCATGAGGCTTTGCGCCTTGACGAGGAATCTAGTATGACTCCCTCGTTGCGACAACGCCAAAGCGCCAATGCTTGCAGATTACCACACCCACACCCCGCTTTGCCATCATGCAGAGGGCAAACCGGAGGAATACCTCGACCACGCCCTCGCCGCTGGACTGGTGGAATACGGCATTTCCGACCACGCCCCGCAGACGCCCGAGCCCTTCGACGACTGGCGTATGCTCGAATCCGAGCTCCCGGAATACCTCGAATGGATCGAGCGTGCCCGCCAATACGCCGGCGACCAAATCCCCGTGCGAGCCGGACTCGAGTGCGACTGGTTCTCCGACTGCCACGAATGGATCGTCAATCTCTCCGGCAGATACGAATGGGATTTCCTCATCGGCTCCATCCACTACCTCGGCGACAAGTGGGACTTCGATAATCCAAAATGGCTCGGGCGCTGGGCCGAAACAGACGTCGAAGAAATCTGGACCGCCTATTGGGAAGAGTATACCAACATGGCCCGCTCCGGACTTTTCGACATTCTCGGTCACCCCGACCTCATCAAAAAATTCGCCTACACTCCGGAAGGTGACCTTCGTCGGTTTTACGATCCTGCCATCGAGGCCATCGTCGCCGGACACGCCGCGATCGAACTCAACACCGCCGGCTTCCACAAACCCTGCGCCGAGCAATACCCTTCCTCCGAATTTCTCAAACTCGCCCGCGAAGCCAACATCCCCATCACCCTCTCTTCCGACGCCCACGCCCCCGACGAAGTCGCCCGCGATTTCGACAAGGGCGCCGCCCTCCTCAAAGAAGCCGGCTACAGCCAACTCTGCCGCTTCAAACGACGGAGCCGCACCCAAGTCGACTTTTAACCCCCTCAACCAAGAAAGAGATCCGCGTCAATTCGCGAGATTCACGGTCAAAGTCCAAAGCCATCGAAGCACATCCAAAAGCGCGCTCTTCCTTTCCATCCTCAAATTCTACCATAGAATACACTAGAGACCATGATCCTTACCGAGCCCGTTCACATTAACTTCCACTGCCCTGCCATCGACCCGCTGGGACGGGAAAATCTAATTGGTAAACTTCGCTTCCTCAGCGACAAGGTCGAGCTCTCCTGGCGCATGAAAGGCAACGTCTTCACCGGCGGAAAAAGTGAGATGGAAACGATCGACCTTCCCTACTCCGAAATCGACCACGTCGAACTCGTCAAAAAATGGTGGAAAATCCGCAAGCTCATCTTCCGTGTCTCCAACCCCAAACTCCTCGGCGACATCCCCATGTCCGACATGGGGAAACTCGAAATGGAAATCGACAAGCGCTCCCGTCAGGAAGCCAAAAAGCTCACTTCCCTCATCGACTTCCAACGTTCCGTCTTCCTCCTTGATGAACAAGACAAACGACTCACGGCAATGCGGGAGGAGTAAGTCGCTTTCTCACGCAGAGACTCCTTAAGCGAGGATCGGCTTAATCACTTTCCCACCCACATCGGTCAGCCTGAATCGCCGTCCATTGTAATTATACGTCAGTTTCTCGTGATTGAAGCCCAGTTGATGCAAGATAGTTGCGTGGATGTCATTGACGTGCGCTTTATCAACGGCAGCGTGATGACCAATTTCATCCGACTCACCATAACTCACGCCACCTTTCACTCCGCCGCCCGCCATCCAGGTGGTGAAGCAATGCGGGTTGTGATCGCGACCCGGCTTCTTTGATTTTTGAGTCAACGGAAGGCGTCCAAATTCCCCTCCCCAAATCACAAGAGTATCATTAAGTAGCCCGCGTTGTTCCAGATCCGTCAAAAGCCCCGCAATTGGCGTATCGGTCTCTCCAGCGAACTGGCTGTGATTTCCCTTAATGTCGTTGTGTCCGTCCCAACTCCGTTGATTTTCCATCCCGCCGGAATAGATCTGCACGAAACGCACGCCTCGTTCAACCATGCGTCGCGCGGTAAGACATTGACGCGCGAAGTGATCGCATCGCTTCTCGCCTACGCCATAGAGTTTTTTGACATGCTCCGGCTCGCGGTCGATATCGAAAGCTTCAGGCGCGGCATTCTGCATCCGGTAAGCCAACTCAAAACTCTTAATCCGAGCCTCCAGTTCCGCATCACCGGGACGATCTTTGATGTGCTCGCCGTTGAGTTTCTTCAACAAGGCCAACTGCCGCAACTGCTGGGCATCGCTCATGTGCTTGGGTCGATTGAGATTATCAATCGGGTCCCCCTTCGGCTTGAGCCAGGTGCCTTGGTAAACACTCGGCAAAAATCCCGCCCCCCAATTCGCCGCATGACCTTTGGGCAGACCGCGGTCGAGCGGGTCGGACATCACCACGAAAGCCGGCAAGTCGCGACTCTCGCTTCCCAGCCCATAAGTCACCCACGACCCCACACAGGGCAAGCCCATGCGCGGCTGCCCTGAGTTCATCATAAAGAGCGCCGGACTGTGGTTGTTCGACTCGGTATGCCCCGAATGAATGAAAGCCATCTTGTCAACGTGCTCGCCAAGCTTCGGGAAAATCGACGACACCATCTTCCCGCACTCTCCGCGCGGGGTGAACTCGAAGGGCGATTTCATCAAGGGACCGACGGCATTGGCAAAAAATCCAGTATTCTTATCGAAGCCCTCGAGTTCCTTTCCGTCCATCTTCTCAAGCTCCGGCTTATAGTCCCAGGTATCGACCTGACTCGGACCACCATTGATGAACAGCCAAATCACCGACTTGGCCTTCCCTCCGAAATGCCCCTTCTTGGGAGCGAGAGGATCGTCAGTTCCAAGAAGCCCCTCATCGGCCAACAAACTGGCGAGCCCCAGACCACCCAGTCCGGCTCCTGATTTTTGAAGCCAATGACGGCGCGTATAGTGGGGAAGATTCATGGTAGATAGACGAATTCGTTCAGACTGAAAATGACCTGACAAAGGTCAGCGTAGGCAAGTTGCTTGGCGTTTTTGACTCCTTGATAGGAAGAAGCTTGCGCGTCGATGAACGCGCGATTGTCGCGTAACTCCGTTGAGGTTGGGTCACGACTCAGCGTGCGACGATAGAGTTCGCTAATCGCTTCATCGGTCTCTTTTGAAGAGACACTTGCCGCCAAAGCGCCCGCCCAACTCACGACCTGCGGATTGTTCATAAAGAGTAAGGCCTGGGGTGCAATCGTCGTACTGGGACGGCTTCCCTGACTCGACAGCGGTTCAGGTTGATCAAAAATCTGCATCATCGGAACGAGACGGCTGCGCTTGATCATGAAATAGATGCTGCGACGGCGATGCCTCTCATCCAAAGTCCCCGGTCCATACATCCTGGTGTCCAGTTGCCCGGCCGACGAAAGAATAGAATCACGCACAATTTCGGCTTCGAGACGTCGTGGAGTGAAACGCCAGAGGAATTGATTATCGGGATCAGCCGCAGCCTTCTTCGGCGAGGGCGCACTGCTTTGTTGCCAGGTCGCACTGAGCATGATGTCGCGATGTAACGCTTTTACGTCCCATCCGCTGACAATGAACCGCCGAGCCATGTAATCCAATAACTCCGGATGCGAGGGAAGCTTTCCTTGCAGACCAAAGTCGTTCGGGGTCGATACGATTCCCCTTCCAAAATGATGATGCCAAATTCGATTCACTGCTACCCGCGCCAGCAAGTGACCTGCGCCATTCTCGACATCCGTCATCCAGTTTGCCAATCCGGTGCGACGATAACTCGTACGGTTCCAACCAGCCGGAGGCTGCTCCTGCCAATCAGCACTGGCCTTGCCATTATTTATGAGCACCTGAAGAAAACCCGCATTTGCCACACCCTTTTTCTGATTTGGATCGCCTCGACTTAGGAAGTGAGTCTCAGGATAAAAATGCGGGAAACCGCGCCCATCGGCATGATGTTTTGTTGGCTTAAACCCTTCGCTGGTCACCTGCACTTTGGTCACGCTGGGCTTGGGCTTGGTTCCGAGGGAATTTCTGACAGCCGCATCCAGCTTCATCCATTCCGGGATTGAAATGAGGTATTGCTGAAAGAGCACCTTTCGCTGTTTCTCATCAAGCGTTCCCCTCGCCAAAGCCTCAAGGGCTGCGCTGATCACACTGTCTTTTCCACCGCCCACTTTCACTGAAGGCGCAAGATTTCCACTCACCGAAAGACGGAATCTTCCCAAGCTATGCTGTGTATTATTGGAAAACCGCAGTTCCACTTCCAGCATCTCTCCGCTATTAAGCTTCGTCGCCTTCTCTAACTCAAAAACCGCAGCCTGATTTTTTCCAATCCCTCCTGAATCCACAGCCCAACCAGTCCCATTGAAATCTTTGTCAATCGACGAAGCCACCGAGAGATTGCTCTTGTTTTGCTGATGCGTCGCCTTCGCGCCGACCAATTTCAGCTCCCGTTTTTTTCCGTCGCGAGAAACCGCCAAAAGCTTGAGATTGCTCAATGCAAAATTCCCATTGCTCGCTCGCCCCGGTCCCTTTCGCTTCATCGAGGAATCAGTCAAGGCCTCCACGCGGAGAAATCGCAGCATCCCCGAAGGAGGTGCCGATCCGACGGTATAGGTCTCCTGCGCCCCTGCTGACCCCACCGCCAATATCGCACCGTCGGCTTGCTGTTTCAGCTTGGTTTCCTTATGACTGGAAACGGCACTCTTCACGCCAAGGTTCATCCACTCACTTTGCGCAACCGAAGAACGAGCATCGGTCTTGAGCCACTCTTTAAATGAATCCATCAGCTTGGGATTCGCTTCAAATGCCGCGCGAGCATCCATTGACTGATCGCACCTCACCTGCCACTCCTTCAAGGCCAACTGATATTCTTCAGAATCCAGATTGACATCGATCTCACTACGAATCGTCGTGGTGAAGTTCGCCACAAAACGATAGTAATCCTTCACCGGAATGGGATCGAACTTGTGATCATGACAACGGGCACATCCAATGGTCAGCCCCAACATCGCCGTGCCAGTCGTGGCGGCCATGTCGTCCAATTCATCGTAACGCGCACTTTCAAATTCCTTCTCCGTCAGTTGCGTCGGAAAGACACCCGCTCCTAAAAAACCCGTCGCCATCATCGCGAGCGGATTCTCCGGATCAATCTCGTCACCCGCGACTTGCAACCGAACAAATTCATCCCAGGGCATGTTCGCGTTGAGCGCCTTAATCACAAAATCGCGATAGTGATAAGCATACTTCCGGTTGTAATCCTGCTCAAAGCCATGGCTCTCCGCAAAGCGCGCCGCATCCAACCAATGCCGCGCCCAACGCTCCCCATAGTGCGGGCTGGCGAGAAGTTTATCCACCAAGTCCACATGGCTCATCGAAAGCGCCGCCTTCAATTGCTCTGCGGTCGGAGGCAATCCAATCACCGACAAATACGCCCGCCGAATCCGATCTCGATCCTTGGCCTGAGAATTGGGAAGCAGATTATTTTCCTGCAATTTTGCCGCGACGAATTGGTCAATTTCCCCCTTCACCCATTTCCCTCCAGCCCTCGGCGGCGTCACCTTGGCCAGCGGCTTAAACGACCAAAACTCACGATCACTATCCGTCACCCTCATCTCAGCAGGACGATCGCCCTTCTTCTCAAGCAGCGGCTTATCATAAGGTGCGCCCAGCGCGATCCACTTCTCAAAATCTGCGATCAGGGAATCAGGTAACTTGTCCTTCTTCGGCGGCATCTCCAGGTCCTCTTCCTCATGTCGGATCAAAGTGAGCAAATAACTCTCTCCCGGCTTTTCCAAATCAATGGCATCCTCTGAATCGCCGCCTTCCAACAACAAATCCCGCGTTGAGAGATCCAAGCCCGAGCGAACCTTCTCATCTCCGTGGCATTTCAGGCAATTGTCGATCAAGGCCGGACGAATCGTCTTTTGAAACAGGGTAGTCCCTTCCTTCATCTTCTCGGCATGCCCTTCCTCGGACAATGCCGGACCACCTGAGAGAATAACCGCGATGGTAAGGACTTGTTTACGCATAGAATTCAGACCGATAATCAATAGCTTCCCATTTACGCCCCACCTCTGGCAATCTCTATCAAGAGCCCACCACGAAAAAAGAGAGATCTGGTGATCACCCGCGCTGATCAAGGCAAGGACTTTCTAACCGTGGTTTCATCCTGCCCCAACAACAAAAAAACGAGTGGTACGGGATGACGGACTCGAACCGCCGACATACTCGGTGTAAACGAGTCGCTCTACCAACTGAGCTAATCCCGCATGAACCACTCGGACGGGCGGACTTTAATCAGAAGCCTGGGGGGCGATCAAGCGATTTGCGCGCTTGTGTGTCACTAAATTCGGTGATTTCTTTCGCGCGCCATGCATTTGCGCTTCACGGAAGAAGAACTCGCCACTCTCGTAGAGATGGTCAGCCTAGCCGCGGAGGTAGCAAACTTGAACCCTGAAGAGACTGGGTCAGCTGATTTGGCGCGCTTTGAGGCTGTCGAAAGCAAGGTTCTTGAGTCGGCCAAGCACGCCGGAATGGCGGAATGGATCGAGTTCGACCAGCAACGGAACAAGAACCGCGTGACGGAGAAATTCCAGGCCAATTCGTATTTCCAGCGCTGTATTGAAGAGTTCCGCAATGCCCATTTCTGGGAAGAACTCATGATTCGCCTCGCCGAGCGGGATCTCATCAAGGAGATGGGCGAAGAAGCCTATCTTGCGATGAGCGAAGAAGCCCGCCGCACAAAATCCGAGCCCCGCGAAAAACGCTATTGGGCCAAATTCCAAAAAAAGGGAATCAGCCCGCTCCATTGGGTGGAACCCAACGAAGACCTCTAAGTCGCGTTTCTGCGTTTTCATTCCCCAACTTCTCCTCCATCTTTCTGTCGTGATCACGCGACGAAAGACCTTCTACCCGATCTCGGATTCTCTCCGAAACTATCTCGCGCACTACGGCCGGCTTTCTGAAGTCCCTCTTGTCTACGACGAACTCCTCCGCTTCACCGGCTCCATCCCCTACGAAAACCCCAAAGGGGAGGAAACACTCTGGCTGGAGGTAATGTATCCTCCCGAGGTTATGGCCGAGCTCCGACCCAAGCTCACCAGGATCTATTCCATGCTCAAAATCGGCGACGACTTGAGCCTCGCCGATCACCTTACTGTTGAGCGCATCGACTTCGGCGAGTTTGGAAACTCCCGCCCATTCCGCATCCGCATCACCAACCTCTTCAACGGCAACTCGGATTATTATTATGTCAAACACGCCGATGCTTCCCGACTCTTTGGCCTAGAGCTGGAACACATCCTCTCGCCCAACCGCATCAACTACCTCGTCAATGGCAACACCTTGATCGAGGAACACATCGCAGGCGTTCCGGGCGATGTCTTCATTCGTGACTACCTCTCCGACCCGGCCCTCAATCACGTTCGGGTCGCCAAGGAATTTGTCAAATTCGGCGAACGTTGCTTTCTTCGTATGCTCGGCGACATGCGCACGGTGAATTACGTCGTCGATATCACGCCTGACTTCGAGGAGGTGCAATACCGCGTTCGCCCCATTGACTTCGATCAACAATCATACGAAGGCAGGCTCTCGGTCTACCGCGCCCACATGTTTCCCGACAACCGTCCGGTGGAAGAGTTGGTGCGCTCCCACCTCAACGATCAAACGATACTGCAATACCGCGCCGAAGAGCACCTCCAAATGAGCCGCCGTGCCAAAGTCGAACGCAATCGCCTCAAAGCCGTCCTCACCGTAATGAATCGCACCAACCTCGCCCCTCACGAACACTTGGTTGAACTCCGCGAAGCGATGGTCGAACGCTATGGTTCGCACGCCTTCGAGGCCTGTGAATCAATGGGAGCCCTGACAGCGACCCACCTCCAACAAGTCCTCGACCTTACTCCACGCCGAAGTTGACGAAGCAATCACGCTCGCCCAATTTGTCGTTATTGGCCCACCAGTAAATCGTGAGTCCCCGATAAATCTCGCTCTTCGCCTCCACTTCAAGAGCCCCGATTTTTTCGCTTCCTTGCTCGATCACAAATGAATCGGAGCCATATTGCTTGGACTTAATTTCGAGTTCACTCATTCCCGCGGCAAAGTGCTTCTCATCGTTGAGATCTACCTCGGTATCCGAGAATTTCACCTTCACCTTCTTACCATCCTTGAGGCGTTTCCCGATGAAGACATCACTCCTGATGGCCTTCTCGATCTTTTCTTCTTCAGTATCACTCTTGATGCTATGAAAAGCTCGCAAGGAAAACTTTAAGCCCACCCGGATCGGATTCTCGGTCTTTTTCTCGATCACTTTCGGCTTCACCATGACGCCCTTGCTCGAGACGGCATGCACAAATTCCACCTTGGTATCGCCCGTTACCGTCACCGTAAAATCAACCGGCTTTTTCGAATTTAGAATCGCCTCTTTGGCCGTAGTGGTAAATGGATCCTCTGAGACTGGCCTACGGGTCACCCATTTTCCTTTAATCTCTTCCTGCACGACGAAGTTGACCTTCACCTCCTTATGAGAGGTTCGGGTCTTTCCTTTTTTGGGGTGCAGGAGCCCTTCGAGATCCTCGGAACCAACACCATAGTCATACTTGCGGCCTTCCCAGCCAATGAAATATCCAAGCCATTCCGTGCGGTCGGCATGAACAGGAAGCTCCGCAAATGTGGAGGAGGTCAGGATAGCGAGGAGGGTCAGCGTGCGTTTCATGCAGGAAACTCTAGCGAGAGATTTTCAGCCTGCCAGCGAAAATCGCCTTGCCAAGAATACCTACCCTCCCCGAACGCTCTTATTCCTCGATGAAACGTCTTCTTCTCGCTTTCTTTCTCATCGCCGCGGGTCGGCGCGGCCAAGCGAATGGTCGAGATGCTGGAAAAGAAAAAGCGCCCGGTTCCAGAGGAACTCAAGGCGCTGTATGAGGATAAATCGAACGACAGCTTACTTGGTAGCCGCAAAGTTTGTCGCGACGACGTCCCAGTTGACGACATTCCAGAATGCGGAAATATAGTCAGGACGACGGTTTTGGTAGTTCAGGTAGTAAGCATGCTCCCAGACGTCGAGTCCAAGAATCGGAGTGCAATTACAAGCTCCGGCAGCCTCGCCCATGAGCGGGTTGTCCTGGTTGGGAGTGGAACAAACTCCAAGAGTTCCGTCAGTCTTGACGCCGAGCCAGGCCCACCCGGAACCGAAGCGAGTCGCGCCGGCTTTGGCGAACTCAGCCTTGAATTCGTCGAGTGATCCGAAGGCCGCATCGATGGCCTCAGCGAGATCGCCCGAAGGAGCGCTCGCCCCACCAGGAGCAATGACCTGCCAGAAAAGACTGTGATTGAAATGTCCGCCGCCATTATTGCGAAGAGCAGGAATGTCCGCGATCTTGGCCTGAAGGTCGACCAGCGAAAGATCCGCCAGCTCGGCATTGCCTTCGAGAGCGGTGTTGAGGTTGGTCACGTAAGCATTGTGGTGCTTTCCGTGGTGAATTTCCATCGTCTGTGCGTCGATGTGCGGCTCGAGAGCGTCGTGAGCGTATCCCAGCTCGGGAAGTGAATGTGCCATGGTTTTAATGAATTGTTTGATTTTGACGACCTGTGCTCACAGAGTGATGCGCGCCGTCGCTGGCAAGGAAAGCACCTTCCGCGACAACCGCAAGAGACAAACATCCCCGAAATGCCAGAATTTATCCAACAACCCGCCACTCTATTCGCTCTGATCGCTTTTATCGTCGGATTAGTCATCGCCGCGCTCTATTTCAAAGCCCAGCTCAGCTCGGTCAAAGCCGCTGCCGATGAACGTACTAAAAGCACCGATAAAACAATCTTCGACCACGAAACCGAGAAAACCTCTCTCAAATCCGAGCTCGAAACGCTCCGATCCTCGCAATCCACGCTCCTGCAACATCAAAGCAAGCTCGAGGCCCAGATCGAATCCTTTAAACAGCAGCAAAACGAAACCAACCAACTCGAGAAGCGGTTCTCCGACACCTTCAAATCCCTCTCCAACGACGCCCTCAAGTCCACCCAGCAGCAATTCCTCGACCTGGCCAAAACCACCTTCAAAACCGAGCAAAAACAAGCCAGGGGCGAACTTGAAAAACGTGAGCAAGCCGTCGCCCACCTCGTCAAGCCCGTCGCCGAGTCCCTCGATAAAATGCAGACCCGCATTAGCGAAATCGAAAAAGCCCGCGAAGGCGCCTATTCCGCGATCAAGGAACAGGTCCACTCGCTCGTCGATTCCCAAAAAGGTCTCCACAAGGAAACCCGTCAACTCGTCAAGGCCCTGCGCCAACCCACCGGCCGCGGTCAGTGGGGCGAGATGCAACTTCAGCGCGTCGTCGAGATGGCCGGAATGCAGGAGCACTGTGACTTCACCACGCAGACCTCCACCACAACCGACGAAGGCAAGCGCCTCCGCCCCGACCTCATCGTGAAGCTCCCCGGCGGCAAGCAAATCATCGTTGATTCCAAAACGCCCATGGACGCCTATCTCGACGCGCTCGAAGCTGACTCCGACGAAGATCGCGACGGCCACCTCGCCCGCCACGCCAATCAGGTCTCCACACACATTCGCCAACTCGCCTCCAAAAACTACCAGGCCCAATTCCAACCCGCTCCCGAGTTCGTCGTTCTCTTCCTTCCGTCCGAGTCCTTCTTCTCCGCCGCTCTTACCCAGGACTCCTCCCTCCTCGAGCAGGGCGTCGATCAGAACGTCATCCTTGCCACTCCGACCACTCTCATCGCCCTCCTCCGCTCTGTCGCTTACGGCTGGCGTCAGGAAGCCCTCGCCGAAAATGCCCGCCGCATTTCCGACACCGGACGCGAACTCCACAAACGTCTCACCGTCTTCTCCGGACACCTCGGTAAAGTCGGACGCGCCCTCGACACCTCGGTCAAATCCTACAACTCCGCCGTCTCCTCACTCGAGTCCCGCATCCTTCCCTCGGCACGCAAATTCGAAAACCTCGAAGCCTCCGAACAAAGTCTCACCTTCGAGAGTCCCAACAGTCTCGAGATCACCCCCAAACATACCCAGTCCCTCGAAGCCCCCGCCGACGACATCACCCACGATCTCGAAGAACCAACCACTGAAAAAGTCGAAGAAAAAGCCAGCTCCGCCGCCGGCGACTTCCGCGCCGCCCTCGAAGAATCATGAAAACTGCCCTCGTCACCGGAGCGTCTTCCGGCATTGGAAAAGCCATCGCGATTGCCCTTCGGGAATCAGGGATGAAAGTCATCGGGCTCTGTCGGTCTGTCGAAAATCTTCCAGAGGGAGTCACACCGCTCGCTTGTGATCTTCGCGATGCCACCCAGATCCAGGAAGCCTTCCTCTCGCTCGATCACCTCGATATTCTCGTTAACTCTGCAGGCCTGGCTTACCTCTCCCGACTCACCGATGGCGACCCCGCGCTTTGGGCAGAAATGTGGCAGGTCAACGTGCACGCCCTCAGCCTTTGCTGTCAGTTAGCCCTTCCCCTTTTCCCCGAAAACAGCGGCCAGATTCTAAATCTCTCTTCCATGTCCGGGCACCGCGTTCCGCCCACTGGAGGATTCTACGCCGCAACCAAATTTGCAGTCCGCGCCGTCAGCGAAGCCCTCCGCACTGAATTAAAGAACAACTGCTCGGCCATCCGAGTCGCCACCCTTTCCCCCGGCTTCGTCGACACTCCACTTCTCGACAAATACTTCGCCGGACGCGAAGACCAGCTCAAACAAACCCGCGAGAGCATCAAGATGCTCACTCCTGAATCCATCGCCGCCAGCGCCCTCCACGTCCTCACTTCTCCACCTAACGTCGAGGTCAACGACCTCATGATGCGCAGTGCAGACCAGGCGATGTAAGATTCTTAAAAACTCCATTGGAGACCGAAGCCTCCATGAAAAAAGTCGACGAGCAATTCGTCTCCGGGGGCGTCCGACTCCCGTCCCGCAGCCCAGCTATGGGACCCGTGAGCCAAAATTGAACAGTTGAAACAAAATATCGAGTGCAAGGTTGCCCTGCCACAGACTCTATCTGTGGCACAAAAAAGACCGCGTCCTTCTCAAAAAGAACGCGGTCCTAAAATACTAATTGAGAATTTTATTCGCCAGAAGGCTTCCCCTCTTCAGCTGGTTCGTCGGTTGACTCCTTCTCCTCTGCAGGAGCTGGCTCTGGTGACTCATCCGTCTTGGGCGCTTCTTCAGCCGGAGCCTCTTCCACCTTTTCTTCAGCCTTTGGCTCTTCTTTAGGCCCGGCAGTTTCTTCGGCGGGCGCTTCAATCTTCGGTTCTTCTTTCGCCTCTGAATCCTCCACGACGGGCGCTTTGGCTTTCGATCCTTTTGCGGAAGCACTCTTTTTCTTTGCCGGCGCGGGGTCACCCCCTGGCTTGGAGAGATGCAGTGTGGTATCGGAAAGCAAAATGGCGTGGCCTTGATTAAGAAGCCAGTGAAGATCGTGGAACCATTCGTGTTTCACTTCATCAGTGGCATTTTCAGGCAATAAGGCGTCCCAAAGATCCTTCAATTGCTTCCCGGAATTATTTTCCAGGAAATTGATAATAGCTTGCGGGCGTTCCGCGAGCGGAGTGTCGGCAGAGACGGCGTGAGGCCGGGAAGGACCAACCTTAAGCTTCTTTTTCCACTTAAAGACTGCGACGTGACGACCGGAAAGCTGGCGACACACCAGCGGCATGAGATTGGCAGGATAACGTTTTTCCTCAGCAACTGCGCGCTTCAGCAAGGTCAGCATTCCCGGAGAAAGAAGATTCCCGGCAATGTCCCCCATCACCCAGGCACGATTGGTTTC
>JAKMEV010000200.1:0-2707 GCA_022425785.1 Akkermansiaceae bacterium
GGAAGATGTGGAGCTCAAGGTGTCCAAGGTGTTTCGCCGTTTGTCAGGGCCGGTTCTTGCGAATCCAGTTGTCAGTGTTGATGGTGATCCCGGGAGGGTGACTGATGTTCTTCCGGCAAAGCTGCCGGACTTTTTTGAGCAAGATCAGATCGTAATTCTCGGGAGATATCGGGGGGCGGCTCCCATTCAGTTTAATCTTCGCGGAAGTGATGGAGAGATGGAGCAGAAATTTCAGTTTAAATTCAAACCAGGTGGCCGAAAATTAGCACCCTTTGTTCCCAGGCTTTGGGCCAACCGAAAGATTGCGATTCTCACGGAAGCTCTTCGTGATCTCGGTGCAGATTCTTCGATGGGGCTTCTGAATGGCAGACCCGTGAAGTCGAATGATCCACGTCTCAAGGAATTGGTGGATGAGATCGTGAGACTCTCCCGGGAGTATGGCATTCTTACCGAGTATACCGCCTTTCTCGCCCGCGACGCAGAACTCTACAGTGCTCGCTCAAGGCAGAATGAGATTGCCACGGAGAACTTTCAGCGTCGTGCGATTCGGACTCGGAGTGGAGTTTCCTCGGCGAACCAAGAGGTGAACATCTGGAAGAAAAAGGGGCAGGTCTGCATCGATCCTTGGAATCGTTATGTGGATGAGAAATTAGCGGAGGTTTCAGTCGAGAATGTTCAGCAGGTGGCAGGGAAGACCTTTTATCGGAGTGAAGCCTCGTGGGTGGATTCCCAAGCCGTTCAGCGTGGCAAGGAATCGCCGGTCATCGAGGTTAAGGTTGGGAGTCCGGATTTTTTCAAGTTGGTGGACCGTCTGGTATCCCTTGGGGAACAGGGATGCCTCGCTCTCGGAAACAACACAGATGTGGTCATCGACACCAAACTCTATCGCTTTCGCTAATCATTAAATAACTGAAAAATTATGAAGACAAAACTGAAAACACTGATTGCCGTGACCGGAGGACTGCTCCTTTCGAACCTTTCGGCCCAAGAAACTCTGAAGCCTGAACAGGCCAAGGTGCAAATTGCCATTCTCCTTGATACCAGCGGGAGTATGAGCGGGCTCATTGAGCAGACAAAAACACAACTCTGGAAAGTGGTGAATACCTTCATTTCCGCAAAGCAAAATGGACAGGTTCCTTTTGTGGAAGTCGCCCTTTATGAATACGGAAACGATCTTATTTCAAAAGATGTCAACTTCGTGCGCCAGATTCAACCGTTGACGCGAGATCTCGATCAGATCAGTCAGGACCTTTTTTCCCTGACAACAAATGGAGGAAGCGAATTCTGTGGCGCCGTTATTTCCAGTGCGATCAACGAGTTGAAATGGGACGATAATCCAAAAGTCTACAAAGCCATCTTTGTTGCGGGTAATGAACCTTTTACCCAAGGCCCGGTGGAACCCCAGAAAGCTTGTCGTGCCGCGATTGGAAAAGGAGTCATCGTAAATACCATCCATTGCGGATCGGAAGAACAGGGGATTTCCGGCGGGTGGAAATCCGGAGCACTTCTGGCGGACGGGAGCTATCTTGTCATCAATCAAAATGCCGCCGTGGTTCATATCGAGGCGCCCCAAGACGCCAAACTGGTCCAGTTGGGTGAGAGCTTGAATAAAACCTATATCGGCTTTGGTCGACATGCTCAAAACAAGGCGGCGATGCAATCGGTGCAGGACGAAAATGCCCGGAAGAAACAAAAATCCGGAGCAGCGGTTAATCGCGCTGTCACCAAGGCGAGTTTGAACTACGAGAATTCCAGTTGGGATTTGGTGGACGCCTGTCAGAGCAAGGATTTCGATTGGACCAAGTTGAAGAAGGAAGAACTCCCCAAAGAGATGCAGGAATTGGATCTGGAGGGTCGAAAGAAATACGTGGCTGAGAAGCAGGTCGAGCGGAAGAATATCCAGAAGGAGATCAAGAGGCTAACTTCTGCGAGGAACGAATTCGTGGCCAAGAAGCGCACTGAAATGGCGGCAAAGAACGAGGAAAGCACTCTCGATGTCGCCGTGACCAATACTGTGCGCGAGCAAGCAAGCAAGAAGGGCTATCAATTCACGAAGAAGTGATTCGTGTGAGTTTGAATTTTTTGTTATATTAGGCGGAGCGGGAAAAAAATCTTCCGCTCCGCTTTACCCTTAAGATTAATGTCCATACCCACCATCTTAGTTGTTGAAGACGATGACGCCGTTCGCCAGGGCGTGGTTGATACGATGAAGTTCGCTGGCTACGAAGTTATCGCGGCTCCCGATGGTCGGACCGGACGCGAGGCTGCTCTGACTGCGACTTACGATTTGTTACTGCTGGATCTCGTGCTCCCTCACCATACGGGGTTCGAAATTCTGGAAGCCTTGCAGGCAGAGCGTCCGGGGCAGGCTGTCATTATTCTCTCGGCTAAAGGTGAGGAAAATGACCGAGTGCAGGGATTAAAAATGGGAGCGGATGATTACGTGATGAAGCCTTTTAGTGCTCGGGAATTATTAGCGCGAGTTGATGCTGTTTTGCGGCGAACCACCGAGCGTCAGGCTCTGGGGCAGCGGTATGAAATCCTGGGAAGAGTGATTGATTTGACCCAGGCTCAAATTGAATACGAGGGGGGGCATAGCGGACTCTCCGAACGCGAGGTTGGCGTGTTGCGTTATCTCATTGGAAACCCGGAACGTCCCGTTCCCCGGGATGAGCTTTTGCGGCATGTTTGGGGGATAGACCCTCAC
>JAKMEV010000211.1:0-8074 GCA_022425785.1 Akkermansiaceae bacterium
TGATTTGAGTGAGAAGCTCAGTCTTGCCAATAGTGGCGAGATAGTTCGTCAGACGTTTGGCGACTTTGAAATTTTCGGCGTCTGCTGTGGCTTGGACTTTATCAACATCCGAGGCTGGAATAAGACGCGGAGCCACCATGCGTTCAAAACGACTTAATTCTTCAGCGGTGATTTCCGGCGGAGGGACGGCAATTAGAAGTTGCAGGCTTGCGGTCAGAGGAAGAAGTGGGTGGAGGTTCACGGCAGTGTTCTTTTTAGGTGGGTCGGTGATCCGGGTGCAGCCGGGGCCAAGGAAGAGACCCTGGCGGGTGGGAAGTTGGAAAATGCCTCCCTCGCTTTTTATTTCGAATGCCTTGTCGGTGGATTGAAGGTGAATGTTGCCATTCGCAAGGAGGCGCTCTTCTTCTAGGAGGAAGTTAGCAGTATTTATTTTTGCAGTTGCGTTGATTTTTTCCTCTTTATCAAAAAGGTAGAGAAGTAAGCCCTCAGCAGAGAGCTTGGCCGCGCTGTCGACGACGACAACCTTTGCGGTGAGGAGGGAGGCTCGCTTTTGATGTTCGTCGAAGGACGGGATAGTGACGTTGGTCGAGGTGGCGCCGATGGGCACCCGGGTAAGAATGCTGTTGCTTCTTTTCTCCCCGTCCTCCTCCTCCGCAAATGCGGGAAGCTGCGCTGCGATCAGCAAAGGGATGAGGAGTTTTGAAATCATGAATCCGGGTGAGCTGCTTCGTGAACAGCGACGAGTCGTCTTAGGACTGTTTCGATTTCCGAAAGAGGGATTTGGTTGGGCCCGTCGGAGAGAGCTTTTGAGGGATCTTCGTGAACTTCCATGAAGACGCCATCGACGCCAGCGGCAACGGCACTGCGAGCAAGGACGGGTGCGAGCGCTCCATCGCCTCCAGTTGTGCCGCCAAGTCCACCAGGACGTTGCACTGAGTGGGTAGCGTCAAAGATGACGGGGACGCCTTGTTCGCGCATCCAAGGAAGAGAACGCATGTCAGCGACGAGGTTGTTGTATCCGAAAGTGGTTCCGCGTTCGGTAATGGCGAATTGCTGGCAGTCGAAGTGCTTTAGCTTTCCAATGATGGGCTCGATATCCCAGGGCGCGAGGAATTGGCCCTTTTTGACATTTACCGGACGTCCGGTTTTGGCAGCGGCGGCGAGAAGGTCGGTCTGACGACAAAGGAAGGCCGGAATTTGAAGGATGTCGATGGATTCGGCAGCGACTTCTATATCCTCGGGGGTGTGCACGTCGGTGGTGACGGGGACGCCGAGTTCTTTTCCGATTTCACCGAGAATGCGGCAGCCTTCGGTGACGCCGGGGCCGCGGTAGGAATCAACCGAGGTTCGGTTGGCTTTGTCGTAGGAAGCCTTGAAAACAAAATTCACGCCGAGGCGGTCGGTGATTTCTTTCAGAGCCCGGGCCATGCGCCACGCGAAGTCTTCTTCCTCCAGTCCGCAGGGTCCGAGAATGAAAAAGAGCTCGCCGGAGCCGACGGTGAAGTTGCCAAGAGGAAATTGAATCATGCGTCTGAGGGATCTTCGACGCTGGTGACCACTTCGTCGAATAGTTTACGGAGGTTTTCGAGGGCGAAACTGAGAAGTTTGTCTTCGGCTTTGTTGAGATTACCCTTGGATTTCTCCGAGAGCATTTCGAGGGAGTCGAGTACGCTGCGGGCGGCTTTGATGTTGACGCTGGTTTCTCCGGTGGTGGGATTCGGGATGCGGCCTAGGAAAAGCCCGCCGTTCTGGGCCTGAAAATAGACGAAAGAGGCGAAGCGTGGATCGGGGGCTTCTTCTTCGATGGTAGAATCGCTCATGGCTTAGATGTAAGGTCTGAAGAGGAATTTGTTAAGGTGAAACGGTAACAATCATCGACCTGTCGTCCTGAAAGAGCTCTTTGGCGAGAGAGTGTATCTCCTCTCCGGTGACGGCATTGAGCTGTTCGCTCAGGTGGAGGTGGTTATCAGCCTCCTGTCCCAGCAAAACATCGAGAGCGGCCATGCGGGCCCGGTTTGAGGGGTTTTGATTACGGAGGGCCTCGCGCGCCTCGGTGTTGGCTTTGACTCGTTCAAGGGCATCGGCGGGAATTCCGATGGTGACGAGCTTTTCAATTTCCTTGGTAAGTTCGTTTCGGGCTAGTTCGAGTTGATCAGGCGAGGTTCCGAGGTAAAAGCTCATTAATCCCGTATCCAGTCCGAGGAACATTGAGGAGCTGACGTAGTAGGCCAGGCCGAGATCCTCGCGGATACGCGTAAAGAGTGGGCCCGCCATGTCGGAGCAGTAGGAATCGAGAAGTTCGAGGGCGTAGCGTCGGGGATCATCGGTGGCGACTCCAGGGTATCCGATGGCGAGGACGGCTTGCTCCTTGTTCAGTTGGAAACTGTGTTCGCCATGAGCAGCGCAGTTAGGGCTGGAGAGCTCGCCGGGGCTTCCGGTGGGAAGTTTTCCGAGGGTGTTTTCGAGTTGAATGATGGTGTGGTCGGGGTCGAGGTCTCCGAAGAAGGCGGTGGTCATGTTGCTGGCAACGAAGTAGCGGGAGTGTTGTGCGGAAAGAGCAAGGCGGTTGATCGAAGCGAGGGATTCCTGGGTTCCGTTCGAGGGAATGCCGTATCCTTGGTTGCTCCAAAGGTGCGAGCGCATTTCACGGAAGGCCCGATTGGCGGGGTCTTCGAGTGATTCTTCAAGACCGGCAATCATGGCGGCGCGTTCGCGTTCGATGGAGTCGTCGGGAAATGATGGCTCGCTGATGATTTCGCTCAGGAGATCGATGACTTGCGAGAGATCGTCCCGCAGACAATACGAAGAAAGCATTAAGGATTTGTTTCCGGACGAAGGGCGGATGGAGGCACCAAGATCTTCGAGGGTTTCCGCGATGGCGAGGGCGTCGCGTTGGGTCGTGCCTTTTAAAAGAAGACTGGCGAGGAGGTGATTGAGACCGGCGTTTTTGGGAGACTCTGAAAGGCGTCCGGCCAGGAGTGCGGTTTGGCTATAGACGACGGGGACTTTGGGGTCGCGTTGAAGGACGACGCGTAATCCGTTGGAAAGGGTGTGCTCAAGAATTTCTCCCGAATCCTTCTTTGAAGGTCTGCTTCGTTCCGGCTTGGGTGTATTTTCAGGTTCTAGGGAAGTGACGGTGAGAGTCTCCGGGATGAGCCATTTTTTGAGGGCGCGTCGAAGGTCTCCTTCAGTAACCTGACTGAGTCTTTCGAGAGCGTGTTTTGTGAAATCCAGATCGCGGGTATTATGCCAATTGGAAGCGAGATCGGAGGCCCGGCCGGAGGCGGTGGTGAGGGTTTTGAATTGCGACGAGGCAATTTGACGGAGGGCCCGGGCGATGGGCTTGGTGAGGTCGCTTCCGCCAAGAGTCTCGATTTGATGCAGGATTTCTTTTTCGACTTCGAGAATGTTTTCGGAGTCCGCTTCGGCATAGGCGCTGAAAAGTCCCGGTCCTTCGGGAGGCATCCAGGTGTAGGAACCGACTGAATGAGCGATGCCTTTTTCTTCCCGGATGACTCGATAAAGAGGGGAAGCTCGTCCGCCGCCGAGGACGACAGCGAGTAGATCGAGGGCTGGAGCATCCTCATGGGTGAGGTCGGGGGCCTGCCAGGCGAGGCTGAGATGGGTCGTGGGAATCGCAAAGCTTCTGCTGGTGCGGCGGGTGCCGATTTGGCGTGGTTCGGCAGGAAGGGAAATCGCAAACTCAGCGGGTGAACGAAGACCTTTGGCGAGTTCGCTTTCGATGGTTTGCTTCGCTTCCTTAAGATCAAAGCCCCCGGAAAGAACCATGAATGAATTCTCAGGACGATAGCGGGCCGCGTGGTAGTTTTTCATTTGCTCATAGGAAATGGCATTGAAAAGATCGAGGTGTCCAATCACGGGGTGCCGACGGTGGTCCTTTTGGTAAGCAGTACGGAAGAGGAGTTGGCTGGAAACAGAATCGGGATCATCCAGTCCCATGGCGATCTCACGGCGAATAACGTCTTTTTCCCGCTCGTATTCGTCTTCGGGGAAGGTCGGACGGAAGACCATTTCAATGAGCGCGGAGAGAAATAGTTCGAGCGACTTGGCCGGACCGTCGATGTAGTAGACGGTGCGATCGAAGCTGGTGTAGGCATTCCATTGCCCACCGGCGGCCTGAACTTCCTGTGAGAGTGCCTCACCGGTGAAGCGGTCGGTGCCTTTGAAGACCATGTGCTCCAGGAGGTGGGAAATCCCCGAGCCAGCGAGGGCACTTTCGTGTTGGGAGCCAGTTTCGACCCAAATTTGAGCGCTAATGACCGGTGAGTCATCGATGGGATCCAGAATGGTGTCGAATTCAGGCTGGAGAGTGTGCAGGCGAGCCGTTGTGGCAGGGAAATTCATCTGCCCGAACGGTGGCGTGAGGCGGGGTGGCAGGCAAGAAGTTTGCTTCTCGGGAAAAAAATCATGACCTTGGTCAGCTGAGATGATAGATCTTAGCCATGAGTGGAAAGAAACTTGCGATCATCGGGCTGCTGGCAGTCCTCGTTCTGGGAGGCTCGGCCTTCGGAATATACACCTGGAAGATGAATGCAGTCGCTTTTTGGGGAATCAGTTTGCCAATGAAGGGAGTTGAGGCGGAACAGCGGGACCGTTGGGTGGAGACTTTTGAGGAGATTGCTGCCGAGGAAGTGGTGCTTCAGAAGATCGTCGAGGTAAGTGACTATCAGAATTTGATGGGATTGGACGGTGAGCAGGCTGCTATTGCCGATTTGACCAAGCGGATAAAGATCAAATATCGTCCCAGAAAGAATTCCATCGAGATCGGTCTTACCGGGATCCGCAAGGAAATCGAGGAACTGAAACTCATTGCCCCGAAGATCTACCAAGTCTGCGCTATGGTGTTGGCAGGAAATGATCGAGAATTTGCGGCTTTTTCCTCACAAAAGCGTGAGTAGCTCTTCTTTTGGATGCCTCACTTTGGGAGCAGTGGCGTATTTGTCTACCTCTGAGCGATAGCCAAGGGCGCACGCCACGGAAGCGGTAAGTCCCTTTTCTGGAAGTCCTAGGATACGGTCATACTCGGCGGGAAGAAACCCCTCCATTGGACAGGCGTCGATTCCTAGGACTGAGGCTGTTGTCATGAGTTGCCCGAGCGCAATGTAGGTTTGGAGTTTGGACCATTGCAGCTGTTCGGCGGGATCCATTCGTTGGAGAAATCCTGCCATCATGTCGCGATAACCGGTCAGACTGTCCCGCTCGCCACCACGCACCTCGACCATGCGGTCAATCCAGGCATCGATTTCCTCATCAGCAGTGCGGGACTTGGCGGCGAGAACAACGAAATGAGAACATTCGGTGACCTGCGTTTGGTTCCAGGAATGAGGAAGAAGTTCTTCTTTGAGGTTCTGGCTCTCGACGACAACAAAATGCCAGGGCTGGAGGCCAAATGAGGAAGGGGTGAGGATAAGTGACTCTTCGATGGCTGACCAGGTGTCACCCGGTATTATTTGGTCCTGATCAAATTGCTTGGTTGCATAGCGCCACTGGAGTTGGGTAAGGAGATCTTCCGGAGAAAGGTGGGTCATGGGGAGAACTATTCCGAATTGAACGAAATTGGCAAGGACAGCCCGGGGATTTCCTTGAGGCCAAAGCTGAATAGGATTCCGAATTCGTCGCGGTTCGGGTTGTCGCGGCGGAAGAGTCCGACCGAACCAACCCAGGAGTCGAAGTCGTAGTGCAGGTTGTAGCGCTGCAGTTCCAGGGTCTGATCTTCGATTTCAAAATTGTGTTCGGTGCCAATGCCCCAGTAATCGTTCAGGCGGGCGAAGGTCTCGAGTTGGATCCGGTTGGAGTCTCTGAGAATCGGGTGAGCCGACAATCTGCGATAACCAAGTCTGACCTCGAGATCCTCTTGGGGCATGAACGTGAGGCTGGAGGCGATTTCTGTGAAATTGGAATCATTGAAGAGAGGGAATTGGGTTTCCAGATCGAGTTCAAGCCAGGGAAGAGGACGCCAGATGATATCGTTGTAGAGGTTGGAAAAGTCGCGGTCGAACTCAGGGTCTTCGAAGAAGGTATCGAAGTATGTGTCGACGCTAAGCCAATCGTGGGTTGCTCCGTTTCGATTACTCAAAATCCGATTTCGGGCGCCGAGACGAAGGGTTTGCCAGTCTTCAAGTTCGTCGATTGCGGAGAAGCGTCCAATTCTTCTCGTGCGGGGCCGGGTAGTCGGTGAGAGGCGTTCGATGCGTTGGAATGAGTCATCAAGTTCGTCAGTGAAGAGCCAACTGAGCGAAGCGTAGGGTTCGATGATGTGGAGGGCTCCGTCGAGGCCCCATTTTTGATCCACCCATTCCGGGTATGGGCGGGTCATTTTGAGGGAGGCATCGAGCCCGGCCGAGAGGTGGGTGCGGGTTGTCGAGTCGGCAGGTCCCTGCACTGAACTGTATGAAGTGTATCCTGCGCCTATTCTGGGTGTGATGTTAAAGTGGCCCGTTTTAAAGGGGTGTGAGAATTCATGGTAGGTGTGAAACCGCGTGTAGCCACGTTCGTCGAGAAGGCGGTTGATCTCGGCGAGGCGGGGGTCACCGGGCAGACGCATCGCTGCTTCATTTTTCAAGCTGTCTTCGTTGAAGTCGGAAAGGTGTTCGTCGTAAAACCCCAGGGAACTTTGACTTTCGTAGAGAACGGAGGATTCAAAGAGGGGTTGGCGAACCCAGTCGTGGGTGATTTCGGGAAGCCGGGTGTCGGATTGATAGAATGGATTGACCTGGAGACGGGCTCCCAGCGAAGTGATACTGTTTGCGTTTCTCCGGGTGAGGGCGAGGAAGTTGTCGGGCGCTGCGTCGATGCGCGCCATTTTTTGGTCGAAGTCTTCCAGGAAAAAGGGGTCGCTGAGTTTGGTGAGATTTGCTTCGAAGGAATATGTCGAAGATTGATCTTTAAAGAGTTCGATCTGGTGGTCCAGGTCGATTCGAAATCGATTGGAGGTTACGGTTCCCCGATCGATTCCCGCTCGTTCGAGTTCACTGTTGAAATCGTGAATGTAGTATAACTTTAGCCAACCAAAATCGTGTTTGTCGTCGACTCTGGTATCAAACAAGTCGGCTCCAAGTCCGAGTCCGCGGAGGGTGTACAGGTCTGCTTGAAATTGTGAAAGAAGCCAGCTGTCTGCTTTGATTCCGGTGACCGGGTCTTCAGTGCCGCCCAACATGACGCCGTAGCGATTTTTGAGAAAAAACCCGAGGTTGGATCTGCCGCCTGGAACGAAATGGTATCCCAAGTTTTCGTCGAATGGCTGGGATAGATAGGGGAGCCAGAAAACGGTCCTGTCACCGGCGACAACCTTCAGATCCCGGAAGATGACCCGTTCGCCGGGGATGATGGTGGTTTTGCGGGCACGAAGCCAGAAGTCGGGGTCTTGGGCGTCGTGAGTAGTGATTCCTATATTTTCTCCCACGAAGATATTGCCGCCTTGATAGGGCACGGATTGCAGATTTCCGGCCTCCATCAGAATGGGGTCAACGCCGACCCTGAGTTTACTGGTGTCGGCCTTTTTTTTCTTGATGTTATAAGTTGTGGAATCGCCGCGGTAGACCAAGCCGTTTTGATAAATGGTGACATTTCCTGATAAGAAAATATTGCCGCTGGCTTCGTTGGCGACTGCTCTATTGGCGAAAATCTGGAGGCCGTTGTCACCCCGGAGTTCGATCTTCCCGTCCATGACGATAGTGATATTTCCAGCATCGTCGGTTTGTAAATTTGTTGAAGTATTTACTCCGGTAATCAACTCGTAGGTCCGTGATTTGGGGACCCCCGATTCTCCAACGATGATTCCGCTGAGGTCTGCGGCTTTTTTCGGTGTGCCGGGGGCTGTCTCTTGCGCCTGAAGGGGCTGAATGATCAGTGCAAGAATAAGAGAGAGACAGCGCATAAAACTAGAGGCGAAACTATGAGCTGGAGAATTCCCTGTCGATAGCATTTCCATCGGAGAGGAAAAAGGTGGCTTATTTGATGTCAATGGCTGGATTTGTGGAGAAGCACTCGTAACCTGCACTTATAATGGCTAAATCAGTCGGCATCATCGGAGCCTCGGGATGGCTGGGAGAGC
>JAKMEV010000250.1:0-2083 GCA_022425785.1 Akkermansiaceae bacterium
CAGCGGTGGACTGAGGATTCCCGAACCATCAATCACGATGAAAAATATGGAGGGATCTGAGTTCAGCCTCGCCCAAGGTTTGCGCGATCTTGGCCGCCTCGATTCTGCTGAAAAGGAATTCAAGAAAGCTCTTCAAAAAGACCCGGCCAGCAAGGAGGCCCGTCGTGGGCTGGCTCGGATTGCTTCTGAAAAGTCTTATTATTACCGTTCGTCATACGATGAGACCAGAGCCCGAATGCTTCAAGAGGTTGACAAGACATGGGAGCTGGCAATCCCCTCGGGGGACGCGCAGGCTGTGGTGGAAGACTTCAAGGAAGATGATCAAGAGATTGATTTGGAGGCGATTCCTCTTTATACTGCTGATGATGAATCTGGGGTAAAAAGGCGTGGAATCGCGGCGAAGTTGCAGAATATCATCCTTCCCGAAGTGGATCTGAATAATGTCACGGTTGAAGAAGCCATGGCCTTGTTGGAGCAAGGTGCCTTGGCTCATGATCCGGATGGGGAAGGATTAACCCTCGATGTTAGAAAGCCCAGAGTGATTGAAGGTGGCGCTGTTGCCGGGGGCGGGTTACTCGAAGAGGTAATCGATCCTGGGGCCATAAAAATCGATAAACTTCACCTCAAGAATGTCCCCTTGCAGGTGGCCGCCCAGTATGTCGCCGACAAAGCAAAGCTGAAGTATCGAGTCGATGAGGGTAAAGTGACTTTCCTTCCGCTGACGTCAAGTGAGACTGCCGATATCGTCACCCGGCGTTTTGAAGTTCCGGAAAACTTTGGGGCGTTTCTCAGTAGCAATGGAGACGCCGCCGGGTCTGATGACGATTCCTTCGCCACTCTTAAAGATAATGGCGGAAGCGGGATTAAAGCCCGGCAGTCGATTGTGGACCTGTTGAAGCGGCAGGGCGTCGTGTTTATAGATGGGACTTCCGCATCATTATTGACAGATTCGGGTTCTCTGGTGGTTCGAAATACGCCCTCCCAGTTGGAGCTTGTCGATGCGATTTTAGCTGCCTCAGTTCAGGATGCTGAAAAGAAAAAAGCGGAGAAGGAGGCCAGAAAACTTGCGCAACAGAAGCGTGTGAATTTCGAAACTCTCACTACCGAAAAGTCCGACTCCACTTTCTCGCTCAATGTCAGTGATGTGAGCTTCAAGTTAGCGAAGTCTTCTTTATCGCAAGGTAAGTGGCCTGAGGCGGCCAAGGTACGTCCCGAGGGGTTTGTTAATGCGCTCAACTACGATGACCGCAAGCCGAGCCAGTCGGAGAAGGTCGCTTGTGAGATCGAGCAGGGGACTCATCCCTTCATGCAACAACGCAATCTGATGCGGGTTTCAATGAGCACGGCGGCTTTGGGGCGCAATGCCTCGACACCACTTCGTCTCACTATTCTTCTTGATCAAAGTGGTTCCATGGAGCGTGCAGACCGAGCCGAGAGTGTGAAGCGGGCCTTTGCTTTACTGACCGACCAACTCAATATCGACGATGAGATCACCCTCGTCGGTTTCGCCCGCACGCCACGATTGCTTGCCGAGCGGGTGAAGGGGAATGAGAGCAAAAAACTATTGGAGATCGTGTCGCAACCGATCACGGAAGGCGGAACGAATCTTGAGGGCGCGCTTGACAGTGGAATCCAGCTTGCCAAACAGCAGTTTGTCGATGGAGCCCAGAACCGCATTATCCTTCTTACTGATGGCGCCGCTAATCTGGGAGATGCCCTTCCCGCGAACCTCGCCAAGCAAGTCGAGAAAATGCGCCAGGCCGGGATCGCCTTCGATGCCTGCGGAGTCGGAGCGGATGGCTTGAATGACGAAGTTCTTTCCTCGCTGGCGAAGCAGGGTGATGGTCGCTACTACTTTCTTGATCGTCCCGAAGACGCTGATGATGGCTTTGCCCGACAAATTGCTGGAGCGCTGCGTCCCGCTGCAAAGAATGTCAAGGTGCAGGTCATCTTCAATCCGAGGCGCGTGTCGAAATTCAAGCTTTATGGCTTTGAGAAGCATCTCTTGAAGAAGGAGGACTTCCGAAACGACACCGTGGACGCCGCGGAAATGGCCGCGGAGGAAAGCGGGGTCGCACTCTAT
>JAKMEV010000279.1:0-2540 GCA_022425785.1 Akkermansiaceae bacterium
TCGCTAACGCCAGAGGTCAACACGGTGTAGGCCGGTAGGTCTTGGTTATCGGAACCCAGCCCGTAGGACATCCAGGAACCGAGAGTCGGCCGATCACCCAACAAGGTTCCGCAGTTCATGAAATTGACTCCGGGGTCGTGCACATTGGTGTCAGTGTGCATCGAGCGGATCACCGTCAATTCGTCGGCGACCTCCGAGAGATGAGGCATCAATTCGGAAATGACCGTTCCGGATTGTCCGTGCTGCCGAAAAGCATACGGCGAACCTTTGAGATTCGGAGTGCCACGAATTAAAGCGAACTGCTGGTGATCCTTCAGAAGCTCCTGCGGAATTTTTTTGCCATCGAGTTCGTTGAGCTTCGGCTTGGGATCAAAGAGATCGATGTGCGAAGGACCACCCGCCATGAAGAGAAAGATCACGCGCTTCGCCTTGGGCGCGTGATGAAAATTCGGCAAACTCCCCTGCCCTGCTTGAAGTTGATCATTCAACAAGGAAGCAAGTGCTACGGAACCAATCCCACCCGCCGAGCGACCCAGAAAGGCGCGCCGTGTGAGGTCAGCGGAGAATGTTGAATCAATCATGGTCGCGTGATGGTTTCGTCGAGGTTCAAAAGGACGGTAGATAAACTCTGCCACTTCGCGAGATCAGATGGCGCGGAATGACTCTCTAAAAAACTCAGGAACTTCTCCCGCTCGTCAGCACTAGGAAGCCGGCCAAGGCAAAGTCGAAACGCGAGATCGAGGCGGGCCTTTTGACCCCCAGGCTCCGAGAGAAGTCTCTTCGCTAAACCCTCTGCGGATTCGACAAAGACCGGAGCATTCAAAGTCACGAGCGCCTGAGTCGGGAGATTTGCGGTAGTTCGTTTCGACACGCAGACCGCACGAGCCGGAGCATCGAGTAACTCCATCGTGGGATGCAGCGCCATCCGCCGCCAATAGGTGTAGAGACTCTTGCGATAACGATCATCGCCCTTGCTCGCAACCCACTTGCCGGGCAGGTCCCGATCCTCCCAATACCTGTTCGGTTGAGGAGGAAAGACACTCGGACCACCAGCCAGAGGCTTCAACAACCCGCCAATCGCGAGCGCCTGATCCCTGATCTGCTCGGCCGGCAGGCGAACCCGGGGCATTCGCGCATACAGTTCGTTAGTCGGATCCTTCTCTCGATGAGCCGAGGAAATCCGGGCGGCTTGCCGATAAGTCGCCGAAGTCACAATCAAGCGATTGATGTGCTTCATGTCCCAACCGCTTTCGACAAACTCGCTAGCAAGCCAATCGAGTAAGTCCGGGTGAATGGGCGGCGTTCCTTGCGATCCAAAATCATCCGAAGTTCGCACCAGCCCATGGCCGAAATAACTTTGCCAAAAACGATTCACGACAACCCGGGCCACGAGGGGATTTTTCCCATTCACCAACCAACGGGCAAACTCGAGCCGGTTCTCCGCTTGCTCTTCGCCTTCATTGGCCAGAATCCCGGGAACAGCAGGACCGACCTGATCACCACGACTGAGAAAACTGCCTCGCAGATGAATGAAGGTGTCACGAGGCTTCGACAGTTCCCGCATCACCGGAACACTTACTTCTTTCCCTTCTGATTTCCCTCCTCCCAGAGCCGCCATCAATTCAGCCACCCTCTCACCCGATTTACCCGAGCCCAGTTCTTTGCCAAGTGCCCGACCGTAGAGCCGCACATCCTTGAGATCTCCTTCGAATCGATAGGCCTTCGCTCCGGCGTCATTCCGATACCCCACGCCAATTGCCAAGGGGCGATTTGAAATCGCAATCGTCTCCGGCACCTTCCCGATCACCCGGGCAGACTTGTCTTCCACGCCATCTACAAAAAGCCGCACTGACTTCCCCGCCTCAAATACCACCGAGACCCGGTGCTCCTCTCCATCATTCACTGGCTGACTTCCATAAAGAGAAACTCCATCGAAGGGATCGGTGCGTGAAGACACCCAAAAGAACAAATGCCCCGGGGTCGCTTCCTTCTCTCCCTCGCCACCAATCCCAAAGACATAGCTACGCTGCTTTCCCCGCCAATCGTATTTCGACAACACACTGGCCACTTTCTGGCGGGTTTTGATTCGCGCGGTGATGGTGAGATCCCCGGTGAGATTGTATCTCTCGTCACCTACATCGGGATGCACCCCGTCCCACTGACCCAGCAGTCCATCATCGCCAAGCTCGGCTGGAGCAGGCAAGGCTGCCCGAGCTTTACTCAACTCCGCTTCGAGCTTCTTTCGCTCCTCCTTGTTCTTCCCGCCCCGCACATAGTGATACTTCATCGTCGGACCTCCCTGCCCAAGCCCCTTGCCACTGTGCTCGGTATTATTGAAAATCGCGAAGAGCGAGAAGTAGTCACGCTGACTAATCGGATCGAATTTATGGTCGTGGCACTCCGCACAATCCAGGGTCAAACCTAACCAAACTTTTCCCGTCGTATTGACGCGGTCGGTCACTCCTTTGAGACGATACTCTTCGACCGGGTAGGTATTCCCACGAGCCTGGGGCGCGTTGCGGTGAAAGCCCGTCGCAATT
>JAKMEV010000315.1:0-8154 GCA_022425785.1 Akkermansiaceae bacterium
GGAAGAAAATGCAGAGCGTATCCGTGCTCGCGTCCACCCTGGGCTAAAAGCACACCTTGAGGCAAACTGCCCGGTTTGTGGGATCTGGATTCAGTGATGATGCGAAGATTCCGCTTCGCGATCTTCGGCGACTTAGGTTGGGCAGCTCCCTGTCTCGCCTCACTGCCCTCGTCAACCTTTGCCGTTTTTACCGGCTTGCCGTCACGGCCGACCGCTTCGGGGTAACGGTCCAGAATCGCCCGCAAGCGTTTCACTTCAGCTGGTTTTTCTCTCACGAGGTTTTTTGTCTCCAGAGGATCTTCCCGGTAGTCGTAAAGTTCGATTTCGGCTGACTCGCGTGGTGTGCCTGGCTTTTTCCATTCTACGAGACGAAATCGTTCGGTGCGAATGGCGCGGCCCATCTTACTTTTGGGATAAGCATGGAATGCGTGATCGCGAACCCGTGCAGCGGGATCTTTCAGCACGGGCACGAGACTAACGCCATCGATTGGCTGTGGCCCTGCCGGCGCCGGGAGACCGGCCAATTCTACGAGAGTCGGGAAAATGTCTACGCTCTCTGCCAACTGAAGAGTCGATGAATTCGGTTGGGTCACACCGGGTGCGGAGATCAAGATTGGAATACGATTGGCTTGCTCGTAGTTGGTATGTTTGGTCCAGATCCCGAGGTCGCCGAGATGAAAGCCGTGATCGCCCCAGAGGACCACGATGGTGTCGTCAGCCAAACCGAGTTGCTCAAGTGCGTCTGTCACCTTCCCAATCTGGGCGTCGACGTAGCTGGTGCTGGCGTAGTATCCGTGGATGAGTTTTCGGGCCAGCTCGTCGGTGATCTGCGCGCGGTCGTTCTTGTCGGGAACCGGGAAGTAGTTGCGGATTTCCCCGCCGCGCTTTTGAGCCACCTTGGGTGAGCCTGCCGGGAGGTCGGAGAGTTCTGCCAGCTCGAACTTTTCAGGGTCATACAGATCCCAATATTTTTTGGGTGCCGAGAATGGTAAATGGGGCCGCGCAAAGCCCGCGACGATAAAGAACGGCTCCTTCCTTTGCTTCGCGGCCTTAAGACGCTTGACGGTCTCCGCAGCGACACGACCGTCGGCGTAGGCGTCGTCCCCGACATCGGGTGATTCAAAAGCGGCTCCCCGGGGAAGCTTGTTCATCCCTCCCGGGGGGGATGGTTGGTTTTGAAACATGGCCTCCTCGCGAGTTAACCCGCCTTCCGGCTTCGATGCGGGATCGACGTATTCGATGACCTTTTCCTTGAAGTGGGGGACCGAGAACGATTCGGGATCACCCTTGTTACCATGGCCGATGTGATAGACTTTTCCGAGAGACTCGGTCCGATAGCCATGCTTCGCAAAATACTGTGGCATGCTCACGGCATTCGGCCAGGTTTTCCTTAGGTGGCTGCCGAGACCGTAGAGCCCGGTTGAAGTGGAATGAGATCCCAGCATCAGGGTGAAACGCGATGGTGCGCAAACAGCCTGATTGCAATACGCGAGATCAAAGCGCATTCCACGGGCCGATAACTTGTCCATGTGAGCCGTCTTCGCCAGCGGATCGCCATGACAGCCCATGACTGGTTTCAGGTCGTCGACCAGAATCAGGAGGACGTTCGGTTTCTCCCCGGCTTGGAGCATCGGACCAAGAAGACTCACAAAAAGAATCCAACTGAAAACCGAATACCGTTCCAGAGGGAAAAATCGGCAACGGGAACGGGATAATCCAATCGCCCAGTTTAAAAAACGCAAAATCTTAGTCATGTCTTTTATACCCGAACATTTGAGCCCTTCGTTCAAAGTATCAATCTTCATCCAAACTCCTTGGTAGGTCCGAGACATTGCCCCGAAATCAATTCGTGGCTCGTTGCGGCAATCTCCCGAAATTTTTTCCTTCACAGAAGCGCTGCAGGATGATGTCCCTCCCCTTTCCGCCAGTAGGAAATTCCTAGTAGTAAGGTAGGGAAAAATCGTCATACTTCCCCACCTCCACGACAGGAAAAGCGTAAATAGCACTCGATGAAAAACACTCTCTTGATCATAAGCCTCGCCCTCTTGCCCAGGATTTCCTGGACCGAAGAGACCCCCAACGGACTCGCTCCCGAGATCACCGATCTCAACGCCGCCGATATTTCATACGCCGCCGAGGCCAAAATCCCCGACCTCAAAAAGCCCTTCATTGACCTCTCTCCCGCAGACCTCAAAGACGGCATCCCCGTCGGAGTTCTCGGAGAGAAGCAGAAGAAAGTAGTTCTCGCCCATGCTGCTGAAATCGCGGCGGGCAAACACGGCAACATCGATAGCCTCTTACTTTCCCACCGCGGCAAACTCGTCTTTGAATCTTATTTCAGGAGAGGCCGCATCAACTACCCGCACTACCAGATGTCGATCACCAAGTCCTACACTGCGATGGCCGTCGGTCGCGCCATCACCCTCGGACATCTTACCATGGAGGATCTCGATAAACCCGTCTTGAACCGACTCAAAGAGGTCGACCCCAACCAGGTCGTCGACGGAGTAAAAGACATCACGCTCGCCCAAGCAATGAACATGCGCTCCGGCATCCGAATCGCCAAAGACAAAGTCGCCGTCTTGCGAAAGTCACCGAAGAAACTCAAGGGCCAAGGCCAGATCGCCGCCTATCTCAAACACAGCGCCCCCATCCCCCCCATGCCACGCCCTTTTAAATACCAGGGAGCCGACCCGTCCATCGCAATGCAGGTCTTGGAAGCCTCGGTTCCCGGAACCGCCCGCGATTTCATCAATACCGAAGTCCTTGGAAAACTCGGCATCACCCAATACGGCTGGCAGGACGATCTCAGTGGACTCCCTAAATCCGCCGCCGGAAGCAGCATGCGCTCCCGCGATATGCTCAAGTGGGGATTACTCACGATGAACCACGGAAAATGGCGGGGCGAACAGCTCGTCCCTGCCGAGTATGTCAACCGCGCGACTTCAAAAATCCACACTAATCCCAGAGGCACCTCGTATGGATTCTTCTGGTGGCGGCACGATGTGAAGATCGGCGACAAAACCTACGATTGCCGTTCCGGCCGAGGTGCCGGCGGACAATTCATCCTCATGCTTCCCGAACTCGACCTCATCACCATCGTCACCGCCCACAACAAAGGAATGGGCTCAACCCTCAAAACCCTCCCCAAGACCCTTATCCCTCACTTCGAGTAATCAGCAAATCCCCACTTCTCATTCCAGATTCCCGTGGACTACCACTCTACTCCGTGGGCGCTGCCCAACAAGCCAACCAACGGCACCTCCCTCTGGTCCAAAAACAAAGCAGCCAAAACAAACACCCATTACTTTAATCCTCCATGAACTGTCACCACTTTCTAACCCTCTTCGCCGTCGCAATTTCACAAATCATGCCCGGCCACGCATCCGAAAAACCCAACTTCGTCCTCATCATGTGCGACGACCTCGGCTGGGCTGACATCGGCTTTAACGGAGGCAAGCACATCCGCACTCCCAATCTCGACAAGATGGCCGCCAACGGACTGAATCTTTCGCGTTTTTACGCGCAAGCTCCGGTTTGTTCTCCCACCCGGGCATCCATTGTCACCGGAAGACATCACGATCGCACCGGAATTTATACCGCAAACAACGGCCACCTTCGCAAAGGTGAATTCACGATCTATGAAGCTCTTGCCTCCAAAGGATACGCCACCGGCCACTTTGGAAAATGGCACATGGGAACTCTCACCACCAAGGTTACCGAGTCCAATCGTGGTGCGAAATCAAAGAAAAATTTTTCACCACCCTGGCACCATGCCGTCGACACCACTTTTGCAACCGAAGCCAAAACTCCCACCTACGACGCCATGTGGAAACCAGCCGGTAAATTTCCCTCCTCGGATTTCACCTCCGCTTCCAAAAATGGTTGGCACGCAATCCCCGAAGGTGCCAAACGAACACTCTACGGCACCCACTACTGGACCGGCCTCGACGCCATGGTCGATCCGAAATCCAAAGACCTCCTCGGTGACGACTCCAATGTGATCGTCGATCACACCCTCGACTTCATTTCCAAAAACAAGGAGCAACCCCTCCTCGCAGTCGTCTGGTTTCACGCCCCCCACCTGCCCGTCGTAGCCAGCACCGAAGACGCCAAAAGCTACGACGATGGTGAAACCACTAGCTTCCAGCAAAACTACTACGGCTGCGTCACCGCCCTCGACCGCGCCGTGGGCCGCCTTCGTGACAGCCTTCGTGAACATGGTATCGCCGATAACACCGTGGTCACTTTCTGCTCCGACAACGGCCCCGAAGGAAAAGACGGAGCCCCCGGCCAACAAGGACCTTTCCGTGGCCGCAAGCGCAGCCTCTACGAAGGAGGCGTGCGCGTCCCAAGCCTCATCGAATGGCCCGTCAAAATCAAAGCCGGCTCGACCAGTAACATGGCCACCTGCACCGTTGACTATCTACCAACCATCCTTGAAATCACCGGAATCGAAATGCCCGATGATCGGCCACTCGACGGAATCAGCTTGGTTCCATTAATCGAAGGGAAAGAAACCAAACGTTCCCGCCCTCTTGGCTTCCACATCAAAGGACAAGCCGCCTGGCACGATGGAACCCTCAAAGCCTATCGCGCTGCCAAATCAAAAAAATGGGAGCTTTACGACCTCGCATCCGATCCCAGCGAAACCAAAAACCTCGCTACCGAAAAACAACAACGACTCAAAAAAATGATCCAAGCCTGGACCACTTGGAAAGCCTCCGTCGATGCCAGTGATCAGGGCAAAGACTATTAAATAGAGTCCCTTTCGCCAGCCCAACCAAATCCTGGCACCGCAGATTATCCAGGAACCCCGGTTGAGAAACGGCTGCCGACGGCTTTTTACTTTAGCCGCAGCCTTTCCGTCCGGGTGAAAGAAAATCCTGTCCCCGTCGAAAGAAGCAACGATCAACCCAATAACCAACCTCCTCCGGCAGCCAAAAGAACGAGCGCCCAAACCGGAATCAATTTCTTCCTGAGAATCAGAAACAGCGCGACCAAGGCCACCGCATCCAGCCAGCCGCCCACCGACCCACTCGCAGCCATCTGTGCCAGGGCCACTCCCAGCACGCCGACGACAGCGGCATTCGCTCCTTGCACGGCCCGCTGCGCCCAGGCCCGACCGCGAAGACGACTCCAGACTTTCATTGTTCCGCCCAAGAGCAACATCCCGGGAAGAAAGACCGCACCGATGGCGGCACCGGCACCCAGCCACGGGCTTCCAAAAAACTCAACTCGCGCTCCAAGAAAAGCCGCAAAGGTGAAGACCGGTCCCGGAACGCCTTGGGTCGCCCCGTATCCTCCGAGAAAAATTTCCTCCGACATCAAACCGCCTCCCACCATCGTATCTCGTAGCATCGGAAGGACGACATGCCCTCCCCCGAAGACCAATGCTCCCGCGCGGTAGATCCCGCCGAGCGCATTGTCGCTCGCAAAAGTCAAAATCAAGATCACAAAAAAGACCACCAGCGCCAACCATCCCAAAATCCCTTTGCCTTGGATCGGCTCGCTCTCGCCTTTTTCATCACTCGGCAGAAAATACACTCCAACCAGTCCCGCTGCGGCTATGACCAAAATCGTCATCCACGCCGCCGTCGCAAAATAAAGCGCCAAAAAGGCCACCATCGCGATGGCTATTCGCTTCAGATCCGGAGCCAGCGACTGCCGCATTCCCAACAAGGCTCCGGTCACAACAGCCAAGGCCACCAGTTTGAGCCCACGTAATAAACCCTCCGCTCCTCCGCCCGAAAGGTCACCAATTCCCAGCGCAACAAGCACCATGACGACCGCCGAAGGAAGGGTGAACCCCAGCCAGGCGGCAAATCCTCCTAACAATCCAGCCCTTTCGTAGCCGATCGCCGCGCCCAACTGGCTACTCCCCGGCCCTGGAATAAACTGCGTCAGCGACATCAACTCTCCGAAGCGCTCCTCGGAAACCCAGCCCTTTTGGGTGACATATTCCTCCCGAAAATAGCTCACATGAGCCACCGGACCACCAAACGAGGTCAATCCCAGACGAAGAGCCACCATAAAACATTCCCAAGCACTGTGCATGACCCCCCCTAAAAAGGCCGATTTCTCCATCCTGTCAATTCCGAGATCTAGTAATAGTAAACCTTGAATTTCCTGAGTCTTTCCCTACTTCCCGTCTATGCGTTTTGATCAACTGGGTCTCAAAGAGACCGTCCTCACAGCCATCACCGAGTCTGGCTATGAGAACCCGACCCCAATTCAGGCCCAGGCGATCCCGCTCATCCTCGAGGGAAAGGACCTCATTGGAGCCTCCCAGACCGGAACCGGAAAGACTGCAGCCTTCGCGCTCCCCTCTCTTTCCAAGATCGAGGCTCTCGGAAAACCGCAAATCCTCGTCCTCGAACCCACCCGCGAATTGGCCCATCAAGTGGCCGAACAATTCGAGCACTACGGCAAGCACACCGGTTGCAAGGTCGCCCTTCTCTACGGTGGCGTTGGACATGGCAAACAGGACGAAGATCTTAAAAATGGCGCCGACATCGTCGTTGCAACTCCCGGTCGTCTCATCGATCACTTCTTCCGCGGCACGATGCGTTTCGGAGCCATTAAGGTTCTCATCCTCGATGAAGTCGACCGTATGCTCGACATGGGATTCCTCCCCCAGGTTCGCAAGATCATCAATTTCTGCCCCTGGAATAACGACGAGCAAACCCGCCAGACTCTTTTCTTCTCGGCCACCATGCCGCCGGTCATCAAAGGCTTTGCAGAATGGTGCCTCACCGATCCAGAGTCTGTCGAGATCGCCCGGGCCGAAGTGGCCTCGACTGTTTCGCATTCCTTCTTCCCCGTCGCCATGCCACAGCGTGACGAACTCCTTTTGGCTCTCCTCAGCAAAACCGACTACAACTCGGTCATGATCTTCACGCGAACCCGCAAGGAAGCCGATGTCGTCTCCCATCTCATCACCGATCAAGTCGGAGACATTGTTGCGGTGATGCACTCGGACATCAAACAAAACGATCGTATGAAAGCTCTCAAAGGCTTCAAAGAAGGTCGCTATAAAATTCTCGTCGCTACCGACGTGGCCGCCCGTGGGATTGACATCTCCGACGTCACTCACGTCATCAATTACCGCGTTCCCGAAAACGCGGAAGACTACGTTCACCGCATCGGAAGAACCGGTCGTGCCGAAAAAGAAGGAGATGCTTTCACCATCCTCACTGCCGACGAACTGGAATTTGCCGAATCAGTCGAAGGCTTTGTGAACAAGAAAATCGAGCGTAAGAAACTAGACGGCTTCGAATATCAATACACCGCCATGCTCGACACCGAAAAGCGCAAGCCCATCCGCAAGCCCCGTCGTGGCGGCGGACGCAAGCGTCGTTAGAATTCCCTCACCATGCGCACTCTTGGTATCGATCCCGCGATCCGAAATACCGGGTATGCCATCCTCGAGGGCGACCACCAAAACGCCAAAGCACTCGACTACGGCGTCATTTCCATTCCGGCGAAGATCCCCCAATCCGCTGCCCTCGAAGCGATCTGCACCGGCATTAAAAATCTCATCACGAAATGGGAACCCGATGAAGTGGCCGTCGAGGGCATCATCTACGTCCAATCCCACCGCACCGCCATTTCGATGGGGGCGGCTCGTGCCGCCCCGCTCATCGCCGCCGCCAGCCACGGGCTAACGGTTTATGAATATTCCCCAAAAAAGGTCAAAAAGGCCATCGTCGGCAAAGGAACTGCCGACAAGGGGCAAGTAGCCTTCATGATTAGGGCCTTATTGGGCCTTCCCGAAACTCCCCCCTCCGACGCCGCTGACGCCCTCGCCATCGCGTTGGCACATATACAGGCATCTGACCCGCTCCGTGCCGCTCTCTTTGACCGAAGACAGGTCTGAATCGCCTCTTTCCGACCAAACATACCTTTGATACCATCCATAAGCCCATGACACACCTAAGGCACTTGACCTCTAGCCTTCTCGGCCTCGCTCTCCTCTGTACCGCCCTCAAGGCCCAAACTCCCGAGCAACTGGCTCAACTCGACCCCAAAGATATCTACTTCCAAGCCTG
This sequence comes from Akkermansiaceae bacterium, assembly GCA_022425785.1. GTDB lineage: Bacteria > Verrucomicrobiota > Verrucomicrobiia > Verrucomicrobiales > Akkermansiaceae > SW10. The sequence goes on from JAKMEV010000315.1 coordinate 8,052, forward strand.
GCTCTACACCAAAGACGCAGAAGATCTGGAAAAGAAAGAGGACTATGTCGGCGCCTTCACCAAATACAAAAAGGCCCGCACCTTATTCGACACCGTGATGGTC
>JAKMEV010000335.1:0-14682 GCA_022425785.1 Akkermansiaceae bacterium
CACATTGAGACCGCGAAACGTCACGGCATTACCCAGGTCAACTCAACTTCGGTCGAAACCTGGCTAGACGGTGAACCGCCGAAAAACGACGAGGAATTTCAGGCCCGCGTCGCACAAAATATCAAACTTCATCACCGCGTCTATCGCGATGGCGACCTCGCCAATTCCTGTATCAAGAACTGGAATATCGAGTTTCTCCGTCCCGGTGAATTTCAAAATTTCACCTCGCTGGCAAAGCTGAAACCTGTTCTCGACGGGCTCAAGGCAGAGATTGGATCATCTTACTTCAAAGCCCTCATCGACGCCGCCCACTGTGGCGACTCCGGCCTCAGCCTTCCTGAAAATGAGGACCTTATTGCCGAATATGGCGAACAAGACTTCATTGGACCATTCCACTGCTCCGCTCCCACCACCCGGGGCTGTTTAAGCACCGACGATGGCTGGATTGGCGCCCTTCTCGCAGCCAATGCGCGGACTGGAAAACTCCCCAGCGCCTTCGTCGAACTCTTCATGCACGATGACCCCGCCCTCGAGCCTCTCCGCGCCCTTGTGCCGGGACACGGCGTCGATACTACCGGCGGCCGAAGCTACACTGAACTCATGGTAGACGGCCTCGTCGACACCGTTCGCCGCCTAAACAATTTCAAAGCCCGCGGGATCGTATAGGCGGAAAAAACAGACTCCCTTTTCAGAGAGCCTGCTTTCGAATACTTGAATGAGAGAATGTTCCTACTTCTTGAGCTTGGAATTCCACTCGTCGAGATTGGTCTTCTGAGCTGCGAAAAGAGCTACAGTTGGATCCTTGATTTCGATGTCGGTGATGACATCCCCCTTCACGATCGCGTTCACAACATCTTGGCCCTTCGTTACTTTTCCAAACACGGAGTGTCTTCCATCCAAATGAGGCGTTGCGACGTGGGTAATGAAAAACTGAGACCCATTGGTTCCGGGTCCGGCATTTGCCATCGAAAAGATTCCGGGACCAGTATGTTTTAGAGAAGGAGCAAATTCGTCTGCGAAACGATATCCCGGACCACCTCGACCGCTCCCCTCCGGATCACCTCCCTGAATCATGAAGTTGGGAATCACCCGGTGGAAAGTGATGCCATCGTAGTAATCTTTCTGGGCAAGATTGAGGAAGTTAGCCGCCGTCATGGGTGTCTTCGTCGCATAAATCACCGCCTCAATATCTCCTTTGGAGGTCTTCATGACAATATTGACATCGGTGATCTCTGCAGGGGCATCAGGAGCGGGTGTCGCTTCAGTTTTCTCTGGCTTACCATTTCCGGTCTCAGCCTTTTCCTTATCATCGCAAGCGGAGAACATCAGGGATGCCGCCGTCACAGGTAGAATTAAAAATAATTTTTTCATAAACAACGCGGCAAAATAGGCACGCCTTTCTCCTACCGCAAACCCAAAACCTACTTCAATTTCTCCAACTCAGACTGCGTCCAGGGCTTCTTACGATCTGCGTTGGCCTTCTTGACCTCCTCCACGTCCGCTTCAGTAACCGGACCGCCATTCCCACCCCAGGCGAAGCGAAGGTAACTCAGAACCTGCGCGATGTCACGTCCCCGGCTCAATCCAAGACTCGCTCCGGGAGCCATAAATCCAGCTTGATAGATTTTCCCGTCCAATGGCCCCACCAATCCATGCAGGAGAATTGGAACCAGATTTTTAGGATCACCTTTCACCCGGGGAGAATCAACGAGCGAGGGAGCAAGGGAGACCTCCGCCCCCGGCACCTTGATCCCCTTTCCATCCGCTCCATGACAAGCCACGCAGGATTGATAGTAGCGAACCTCTCCATCCCGAACCAATCGCCGGTGCGTCTCATCCATTCCCTTAGGAAAAACCAGTCCACGATTCCAATTTGCCAGCGCCATTTTCCATTGGGCCGCCGATGCCGAATCAAGGCCCTCACCTCTCTCAAGCGCAAGCGGAAGAGGAAGATCTTTCCGCCCCCACAATGCGATGCTCACCGCCAACATCATCCCGCGATCTTTGAGGTGGTTCTTGGCCACCTCCTGAATCAACTCCTCCGCCAGAGTCCGAGCTTCTCCCTCGCTCATCCCCAAACTCAGAACCAATTGTTGAGCCACCACCGAATCTTTCTCCTTTGCGAATGCGGCAAGCCCCTCAATCGTTTCAATTCGATCAACCCAACGTTCCGCAATCTGAATCGCCGCTCTTCTCACACGAGCATCCCGATCACAATAACACTCCCGCACAATTTCCGCATTGAGCGCACCAATCCCTTCCAAGGCCCACAGAGCATGCAGTCTCCCCAAGGGGTTCTGACTAAACTCAGCCATTCCTTTGAGAAGAGGAACCACAGTCTCACGATCTTCACGGAGAATGATCAACTTCTGCGCAGTATCGCGCCACCATCCGTTGTAATGTTCCAGATGCCGCACCAATTCCACCGTCCTTTCCTGAAGCATCCGGGGACGCCCTCCCGGAGCGTGATCGGCATGTCGAATCCGCCAAATTCGACCATGCTGAATATTCTTATCCAACCCATTCGCCACAATGCTTTCCCGTGGCCTTGGAGACAACCAGGGAGCATCTTGAATAATACCCCGATACATATCGGTGACATAGAGACACCCATCTGGTCCCGTCGCAGTATTTATGAAGCGCGAATTAATGTCCGAACTCCGCAAGAACTCCTCTTCACCGGGCTCGACCTTTTCCATGAAATCCAATCCGTCCTTCTTAAAAAGATTAGCACGACGCACCACATGAATCGTCGGATCACACACGAAGAAGTCTCCATAATCCTCCCTCGGTAATTTGTGCCCGCGAAAGACCGACTGCCCGCATGCCGAGGTAAACGACCTTACCTCGGCCGCTGCTCCACCTCGATCATTCAGGAGACACAAACTCTTCACCCTCATGAAATCAGGCGCATAGGGCTTTCCCATATCCAGCGGCACGCCATGGATTTCCTTCCCGGCGAGGCGCTTCACATTTTCCCAATACTTCGGATGCAGATACGGCGACACCACCGGATCGGAATTGTGACACCAATAAATGTCCCCGGCATCATTGTGAGTCAGCCCCCACTGCGTCCAATGCCCTCGCTGCTTTTCCGATTTCCAATTCCCATCCGTAAACCGATAGCGCTCAATATTGTAGCTAAGATAAATATTGTTATCGAGATTCCACATCAACCCGGAATCCTGATGCTCAACCGAAGTCCCGACATTCCCACGCCCGTATCCACCTCGCTTGTAAAGCATCTCCTTTTCATCCGCCACGCCGTCCCCATCGCTGTCACGATAAGCAATGACATCCATTGAATCCGTCTCCCGAACCGCAATACGATCGTCCAAGGGCAATATCGCTCGAGGCAAATTCAAGCCATCGACAAAAACCGTCACCTTGTCCATCCGTCCATCACCGGTGGTATCCTCCAGCCGTTTAATGCGGCCATTCTTCATCGTCTTCGTGCCAGTTCCCATGACATCCTGCATGTAGCTCCGCATCTCCGCGACATACATGACACCATCACCATCAAAGACCGTTAGAACGGGCTCCTGCACCTCCGGTTCTCCCGCCACCAAGTCGGCAACATACCCCGGAGCCAGATCGAATGTCGCCTTCTCTTCATCCGGGGTCAGTGGGCAATATGGATTCGCTTTCTTCTTCGCCTCCATTCTCAAACGAACAAGACCCTCCTCTTTCGACTCAATGGCTCCCCATGAAACAGCACTCGGAGTTTTGATCGACATCTCAATCGTTCCCGGAAACTCGACAGGAACCGGAAGGGTCACCTCCCCCGTCGCAAGGTATTCACAACTTCGTGACACGATCATTTGAAATCCGATGCAATGCAGTCCATCCCAATTCGTTTGCTGCGGCCAAAAGTGCCCCATCGTCGTGACAATGCTCCGTCCTTTCCCATACTCGACCTCCCAGGTGATCGGCTCATGTTTCCCTGTTCCTCGTTGCCTGGGATCTGAAAATGCCGAGGAAAGGATCGTCATCTTCCGAGCCGGTCCACGCATGTGATGATAAAGCTCATCGTGTCCATGCATCCACAACTTTGGCAGCCCCCTCATTACCGGATGCGCCGGTTCACGAACGGTGATTTGAAAGGCATGCTTCGATCCATGCCCCGACCCTACCGCCTCCAGGTCCACATATGCCTCCCCGGTTCTGCCATCAATTTTCACCGCCTTCCCCATCCTGTCAGGACGCCACCCCATTCCGATAATGTCATTGAACTCGGTCCAATTTCGGAAGGCATTATTTGCCGCATGAATCAGCAACACACCCCCGCCATTCCGGACATACTCCACGAAACTATTTTTCATCGGCTCCGGCCACTCACGGCCGTTATAGTTCAGAACCACCACATCGTAGCTCGCAAAATTAACTCTCCATTCCTGCCAACCCGAATCAAATTCCTTCTTAATTGGATCAGTCAGTTCGCGGTAGGACTCCTGATATTCATCAAACCGTGCTTTCACTTTCGGATTTTCTGATCTCGGCGCGCGGGGCGATTTCGACAAAGTCAGCTCCGGCGCAGTGGCAACCTCTACCTCAAACCTCCCCGTCGCTTCCAAAGTCGCCCGAATCGCATCCGTTGTGGTCGCCCAGTCGTGGTTATTTTGACCATCGACAATCACCGCCGAGAGTTTCTTCCCCTCAGCAGCTCCGTTCAACAGGAGCAGACAAATGAGCTTCTTCAATGTCTCCATTCCCATTATAACGCTGGAGATTGCCCAGTCTTAGCAAATCTCTCACCCCATTTTTCCAAAAAAGAACACTTGCGAAGCCAAAACCCGAGGCGATTCATTAAGACTACGTGTATAACCTTATCGCACTCACTCTGACCCTGGCCATCACCAAGCCTCTCCTAGCCGCACCTGACTGGCTCGAATGGCGCGGCCCCACTCGGGACGGACAAATTCACAAGGGTGCCAAGGCTTGGCCTAAACGTCTCAACAATGAGAACCTACAAAAAGTTTGGTCCAAAGATCTCGCCCAAGGTTATTCCAGCCCAATCATTTCGGGAAACCGCATTTTCACTGTCGAAACGAAAGACAAAAAAGACGAAATCGTCCGCGCTTTCGACCGCAAAACCGGCGAACAACTCTGGGAAGCCAGTTGGGCCGGATCCATGAGAGTGCCTTTTTATGCGGCCAAAAATGGGAGTTGGGCCCGATGCACTCCAGCCTGCGATGGCGTAACACTTTTTGTCGGAGGGATGCGCGACGTCCTCGTTGCTCTGGATGTAACCAATGGCAAGGAACGCTGGCGGGTCGATTTTCCTACCGACGAAAAAACAACGCGCCCCCAATTCGGTTTCGTCTCCTCACCAATGCTCGACACGGAATACGTATACGCCCAGGTAGGAGGCGCTTTGCGCAAAATCCGTAAATCAGATGGGAAGTCTGTCTGGAAAGCAATAAAGGACGATCGCGCCATGTGGGGCGAAGCCTTCTCCTCCCCAACCCGCGCAACGATTGGTGGAGTCGACCAAATTCTGGTGCAAGCCCGCATGGCCCTGGCCGGGGTCTCGCCCGAGGACGGCTCGGTTCTCTGGTCCACTCCGGTAAAAGCTTTCCGAGGAATGAACATTTTGACTCCAACACCGATCGGAGACAAAGTTTTCACGGCTAGCTACGGGGGCGGAACATTCTGGTATGACATCGCCACCAAGGGAAAAGCCCAAAGCGTAAAGGAGCTTTGGAACGACAAGATTGAAGGGAATATGTCGTCGCCCGTGGTGATCGATGGAAAGGTCTATCTCCACGGAAGGGACAAGCGCTTCCACGGCATCGACCCAAGTGGCCAAAAGGTTCTGTGGTCCACCGAAAAGAAATTCGGCGACTACTGGTCCACCGTCTCAAATGGCAACCGCATTCTCGCTCTCGACAGCAAGGGCAAGCTCTACCTAATCGAGGCGAATCCCAAGGAGTTTAAACTTATCGATGAACTCGAAGTCAGCGCCCGCCCGACCTGGGCTCACCTGACAATCTGCGGAGAGGAAGTGGTCATCCGCGATCTGGAAGGCATCTCGGTCTACCATTGGAAATAGCTCCATTTCCATGCTTGGGTAATTCAGAGAAAGAGCTATTTTTTCTCAATGCGCCTCTGCCTTCTTGCCCTGTCCATCGCAACTCTCACCGCCCAGGTTCCGGGCGAAGCCGAGAAAGCGGCTCAGGCGATCAAGATCCTCGACGACTGGAATGCCATTGCTCCCAAGAAAGAGACTCGAAACCTTCACTTCGTCCTCTGGACGCCAAACGACCGAAAGCCTCCGGCAAATTACGAGGCTCGGCTGACTCGAATGATGGAGCACATTCAGGAGTTCTATGCCAAGGAAATGAAGCGCCTCGGGTTCGGACCTCGCTCAATCAACCTCCCCTACTCCAAGCCGGGACAACTGAAAATCCATCTCATCGAGGGAAATCATCCCAACTCTCACTACGGAAGACCCTCGGGAAGTGAAATTCGCAAAGAATGCCTCCCCGCTTTGAAAAAAGCAGGAATTGACGCCGATAGGGAAACCATCGTCCTCTTTTGTAACCTCGCCACTTGGGATGAGAAAAAACTCATCTTTAAACACAATTCCCCCTACTACGCCGGCGGCAACTTCCAAAGAGGCACTGCCTGGCAACTCGACTCCCCCGAGCTCGACCCAAAAAACATCCCCCTCAAGGAGCCCATGATACAGGACGGCGAATACGGCCGCATCTCACTTGGCAAACACAACTCCATTTTCATCGGTGGAGTCTGTCACGAATTAGGCCATGCTCTTGGCCTTCCTCATTGCAGGGAACGCCCCGACGAAGCCGCTCGCGGGACTGCTCTCATGGGATCGGGCAATCGTTCCTACGGCGATGAGCTCCGTGGCGAAGGAAAAGGATCCTTCCTCACCCTCGCCCACGCCCTCCGTCTGGCCTCCCATCCCCAATTCTCCGGCTCAACAAAAGAATTCAACTCCCCAAGCTCCGCCGATATCAAAGAGCTCGGCATCAGCGCCGAAAGCAAAGCGATCGAGGTCTCGGGCAATATCGTCGCCAATCCACCTGTTTACGCTGTCGTCGCCTATTTCGACCCCGAAGGAGGAAGCGACTACAACGCCACCACCGCCACGGCCATTCCCGATCCCAACGGAAACTTCACTCTCTCCTGCGACGCCCTCCCGGCGGGAAAATCCGGCGAACTTCGTCTCATCCCGCTTCACGTCAACGGCTCGACCAACGGCTGGATGTCCCAAACAAAATTCAAATACCCCTACGCCGTCTCGAAGGACGGCACACCAGACCTCTCCACCTTCCAAATCAAAAAATCCCTCGCTCCTCTGATCGAAGCGTTGAATACCAGAAGCATCGACAAGGCCCGAAAAATCTCCTCAGCGCTCAAGAATCCCCGGGCCGCTAAAATCGCCGGTATCCTCTTAAGTCGAAATGATGCCAAAGGTCCTATTTCCCAATCAACCCAATTGGTCGCACTTACCCGGCTCACACCCACTTCCGAAAAAGTCGGCTGGGGAAGAGCGAGCTACGACAACCTTCCCGGACCTTCTCCCCTCCTCGAATCCGGATCAAAGATCTTCGCAACTGGAATCTATGCCCACGCGCCCTCACTTCACCAATACAAGCTCAACAAAAAATGGTTGAAATTCGAGGGCACCGTCGGCCTCGCTGACGGGAAAAGTGGCTCCGTACGATTCGAAGTCAAAGGCGACGGCAAATCACTTTGGAGATCTCCTGTGATCAAAGAAGGCCAACTTAAAACCTTCTCCCTGAACATCAAAACCATTACATCCCTCGAACTCATCACCGAGACCACTTCCGATGGAGCCGCTTCCGACTGGGGACTCTGGCTGGAACCAACCCTCAAGCGATAGATTAAATCAATTTGCCATCCCCCCTCTCAACCCCTAGAAATTCCACACAACAAATGAAAACAAAACTGATCGCCTCCGCAATCGCCGCCCTCTTTGCTCAATTCGCCCTCGCCGGAGAATGGGTGCAAATGTTCGACGGAAAAACTCTTAACGGCTGGAAGGTTAATACCGAAAACCCCTCCACCTTCTCAGTCGAAGACGGCACCATCAAAGTCGTCGGACCCCGCGCCCACCTCTTCTATGGAAAAGACGGCAACGCCCAGTTCAAGAATTTCGAATTCGAATGCGAAGTCAAAACGGCCAAAAGCGCCAATGCCGGCATCTTTATCCACACCGCCTATCAGGAAAAAGGATGGCCCTCCGTTGGATACGAATGTCAGGTCAACGCCACCCAGAAGGACTGGCGTAAAACCGGCAGTATCTACAGCTTCAAAGACGTCAAAACCCCAGGCCATGTCGACGACAAATGGTTCACCTACAACATCAAGGTCGAAGGAAAGAAGATCACAGTCACCATCGACGGAAAGGTAACCAACGAATACACCGAACCCGCCGACCACAAGGAAAAGACCAAGCGCCTCAGTAAAGGCACCATCGCTATTCAGGGCCACGACCCCGGCAGTTTGATCCACTTCCGCAAACTCCGCATCCGCAAGCTCGACTAATCCTTCATCTCAGCTTCAAAGGGCCTCCCTAACCGGAGGCCTTTTTTAGTTTCCAAAAATAAAAAACAGCCTCCGCCCGATCCCCGGGTGGAGGCTGTTAGATTTTTAGAGGTAGTTAACTCAATGCGCTCACCACGCTGGCGGCATTGATGCCGAGCTCGTCCATCACCACGTTACCAGGTGCAGACATGCCGAATCTATCGATTCCGACGACGGAACCTTCGAGTCCGACATACTTATACCAGAGGGCGCTGACACCAGCTTCGATGGCAACACGCTTGATGCAGGAAGACGGGAGAACCTCCTCGCGATACTCGGCGGTCTGACGGTCGAAGCGCTCCATGCAAGGAACGGAGACCACGCGGGCTCCGGCTCCAAGTTCTTTGGCAGCATTGACAGCGTGCTCCACTTCCGAACCAGTCGCAAGAATGATGCACTCAAGTGCGCCTTCTTCCTTCTTGAGAATATAAGCTCCCTTACCAACACCATCACGGCGGGTTTCGACAGACGCATAATCATTCAGAGGAAGAACCTTCTGACGACTCAAACTAAGAACGGTCGGTCCGTCAGTACGCTCCATGGAGGAAATCCAGGCTCCGGCGACTTCCTCCTGATCGGCAGGACGAATCACGTCGACGTTGGGAATGACGCGGAGACCGCTGACCGTTTCCACCGGCTGGTGAGTCGGGCCGTCCTCTCCCACTCCAACGGAATCGTGTGTGAAGACATAGGTGACAGGCAGCTTGGCAAGACCCGCGATACGAATCGCGGGACGAAGATAATCAGCGAAGACGAGGAAGGTCGCTCCACTGGCGCGGAAGAGGCCATCGTAGGCGATGCCATTGCAGATCGCGCCCATCGCATGCTCGCGAATACCGAACCAAATATTACGCCCTTCCGGAGTCACAGCGGAATAATCGCCACCGTCCTTGAGGTAGTTCTTGGTCGATCCGTAGAGGTCGGCTGATCCGGTGATGAGATTAGGCATGGCCTTGGCCACAGCGTTGATCACGACACCACCCGATCCACGGGTTGCGTCGGCGTAATCGTCGGCGAAGGCGGGAATCTGAGCGGAGAGATCAGTCGGAACAATATTGGAGACACCTGCCTGGAGTTCTTCGGCGAGAGCCGGATTGGCAGCGGACCAGGCAGCGAACGTCGCTTCCCATTCGGTAAACTCGGCAACGCGGCCTTCGTTCTGTGCGGCGAAGTATGCTTTGGTCTCCTCGGAGACAAAGAAGGTCTCTTCCGGGAGTCCCAGCCCCTTGCGAGCGGATTCAGCAAAGTTCGCTCCACCCTCACCGTGGCCTTTGGCCGTTCCGGCAACTTCGGGAATACCACGACCAATCTCGGTCTTGGCAATAATGACTGTTGGCTTGCCGTTGTCGCTCGACTTGGCGGTATCGAGGGCGGCTTTCACGGCGGCGAGATCATGCCCGTCGATGGTTACGGCATCCCAGTTGAGAGACTCGAAATATTTCGCTGCGTCCCAGCCTTGGGAAACGTCAGCCATGGCGTCGAGAGTGACGTCATTGGAATCGTAAATCAAAATGAGGTTATCGAGCTGGCTATGACCCGCAAAAGCAATCGCTTCCTGGGCAACTCCCTCCTGAAGACATCCGTCCCCGGCGAGAGCCACGACGTGGTTGTCGATAATAGTGTGATCGGCGGTGTTGAATTTCGCGGCGGCGCGCTTTCCGGAGAGAGCATATCCCACGGCATTACCCACTCCCTGTCCCAGTGGTCCGGTGGTGGCTTCGACACCTTCGGTCTCGTCGAACTCAGGGTGTCCCGGAGTGATCGAATGTAGTTTGCGGAAATCAGCGACGTCCTGAATGGAAACATTGTACCCCGAAAGGTGGAGCCAGCTGTAGATGAACATCGAGCCGTGACCGGCAGAAAGGATGAAACGGTCACGATTCAGCCACTTGGGAGCGCCGGGGTTAAAACGGAGGGATTCGCCAAAAAGAACGGCGCCCATATCTGCGCAACCCAAGGGGAGGCCGAGGTGACCGGAGGAACAGGCGTGGACGGCATCGATGGCCAATCCGCGGGCCTCAGCGGCTACTCTTGTTAGTGCTTCTGTGTTCATGAGGGCGGCAACCTCACTAAATCTAGCGGTTCAATCAAGAAGTATTAGCTTTCATCAAGGGGATTCTTTTCGGCAAATCGACACTTATTCATGATAATTCCTCATGCAAACCACCCATTCTTGACCTTCGCCCGCCGCCGATTGATCATTTCGACGTGAAAAACACCTCGGACGAACCGGATTTGGACGGAAAGCTCCTTCTCGCCGACCCGTCGCTCCGTGGAGGGATTTTTCACAAATCAGTCGTTCTTCTCGCTGATCATTCCCAGCAAGACGGTGCGATGGGCCTCATTCTCAATCAACCGGCCGGACACACCGTCGGAGATCTCCTCAAAGGAGACGAGTTTACCGACCTCCTCTCGGTGCAAGTCCACATCGGTGGCCCTGTCGCCAAATCCCACCTTTCCTTCGCGGCATTTTGGAATGAGAAAGAGAATTTCCATTTTAAAGCCCGTATCTCCGCGGAAGACGCCATCCGCTACGTCCACAAACCGGGCGCGATTGTTCGCGCTTTCGTAGGATATTCCGGCTGGGAAAAAGACCAACTTGAGGACGAAATAGAACAACAATCGTGGTTTGCGGTACTCACGAAACCAGAACTTCTCTCTGTCTCGCACGATTCCGGCCTTTGGAAAACCATCATGGAGGGAATTTCCCCCTTCCACCACATTCTCTCCAAAGCTCCCGACGAGATTCTCTCGAACTAATCCCGTCAATCACGAACTCTGACTTGGCAGCGGCTTTCCCAAAAGGATCGCGCCACTCCTAAATCATATGGAAAGCGTTCGTCTCCTTTATCAGACCATTCTTTCTGGCGCCCCCGCCTTTCAGTGTCCGCCCCAACAAACAGCTCGGGAACCAGCAGGGAAACTCGGCCTCCGACTTACCGCCAAAAGTAAAACCCTCTCTACGATGCTCCGCCCCGATTGAGGCTTGCGATCATTTGAAATCCACAGGCTCGCGCTTTCCGTCTTTATTGACGATGGTGAACTGCCCACCGGATTTTTTGGCCAAAGTTCCCATCGCTTCCTGAGCTCTGGGCTCCATGAGAGACACGGTATTAATAATAATCCCCTTGGTCCGGGCACGTGATCCGATTCTCTTGGCAATATCCAAAGACTCTTTTCCAGAAACACCATCGGTCATAAAGAAAATAGCTTGGGGAAGTGGATCCATATCGAAAGCCATTTCCAGAGGACCTTTCCAGCTCGTCCCAAAGGAGAGCTTGGATTCCTTCACGATCTTTTGCGATTTTTTCAGCTGGAGATTGGTAAGGTCAAGCCATTCGGGAACCTGTTTCTTCCCCTTCGGCTCCCAGCCACCGGCCCCTTTACCGGTCCATTCAAATTTCTTGGACCCATCAGTAATTGTCGCACTCCTCTTGTCCTTACTGTGCTGCACCTGGTTACCCGCCACCCATGCCGGACCGGAAAAGAAGACAATCTGATATTTCGTTCCTGGCACAAGACTATCGAGAGATTTTTTCATCTCCTTCCGCATCAGAGGTTCACGTCCCTGGCTTTTCATGGAGGACGAGTAATCGATAATATAAAGCACCCGTTCCGCCGAAGTTTTCTGTCCGAAAAAGCTGCCTCCTCCACCGGAGCCAAATCCGTCACCACTTCCCCATCCGGCACCGAACCCTTCACCGTCTCCGAACTCAATACTCACTTCGGGAACATTGATTTCCGGCACGGGAACCGCGACCGGCGAGGTGGTATTGGCCGCAATGACTCGAGCCATGGCAGAAGAAGGGGCCGCAGGTTTTTTCTCCACCTGGGTTTGGACCTTTTTGATCTTTTGGGTCTCGTCATCCTCAGCCTCGGCCGAATAGGAAACCAATTCGGGGATTTCCTCCTTTTGAACTGCCATCGCGATCAAAAACAGGATCACTCCCATGAGAATAGTCGTCAAAAGGCCCACCAGCAAACTAGTGATCGTGGACCACCGACGTTGAGAAGCAAGGCGCTCGCGGGTTTCAGGGCTGAGATCTGCGTGTAAGCTCATGATGATTGGGTGGGTGAGGTTTCCTTGGGGACTTGAAATTAACTATCTTCAAAAACGCGATCCGACAGGCAAAAATTAGAAAAAATGGTCAGAAAAGCAATATTTTCAGCTATTCCAGACCTTCCAGCCAATCCTGAAAGGCTGATTCGTCAGTTCCCAGTTGGATCGCCACTTTCTCGCGATCAGCGAGACAAGTCAGGCGTTCGGGAATCTCAATCGCGCTTTTACCAAGTTCCTCCTCCATTACATCGAGGAATTTCGAAGGATGAGCCGTTTCCAAAACGACGGTGTGGGCCTCCGGATGATCTTTCCGCCAGGCCTCGGCAGCCATCCAGCCCACCGCACCATGTGGTTCGAGGGTGTATCCGGTTTCCGCCTTGATCCGTCGAATCGTATCGCGGGTAATTTCATCATCGTAGGCAAAGCCCGCGATCCGTGAACGCATTCGCTCCCACTCGGAGCCAAAAATACTTTCCATGCGAGCAAAGTTACTCGGCGCTCCTACATCCATGGCATTGGAAATGGTAGCCACGCTCGGACGCGGACAATACTCCCCTTCCTTGAGGTATACCGGGACGACATCATTCCGATTGGTAGCGGCCACAAATTGCTCCACCGGCAAGCCCATCTCCTCCGCGAACAATCCGGCGGTGAGATTCCCAAAGTTCCCGCTGGGAATCACGAAGGTCGGCTTCGCGCCTTCAGGCAAATTACGCGCGGCATCAAAGTAATAAAAACTCTGCGGAACGAGCCGGGAGATATTAATCGAATTCGCCGAAGTAAGATTCATCCGCTCTGACATCTCACGCTTGAGAAAAGCCGACTTCACCAGACGTTGACAGTCATCGAAAGCACCTTCGATTTCCAAGGCAATAATATTGTCGCCCAAAGTCGTGAGCTGCTTTTCTTGCAGATCGCTCACCTTCCCTTTGGGATACAAAATGATGACACGTGTTCCCGGCACCTTGTGAAAGGCGCTGGCAACCGCCCCGCCGGTATCTCCACTGGTCGCAACCAACACCGTGAGCAAGCCATCGTCATCCCTCGTCAACCACCTCATCAGACGAGCCATAAAACGCGCGCCGAAATCTTTGAAGGCCAGCGTCGGACCGTGATACAATTCGAGGACATACTCCTTCTCTTTCACCATCACTAATGGGGCCGGAAAATCAATTGCCTCATGCACAATCATTTCCAATTGATCCGCAGGAATACTCTCGCGAAAAACCTGCCGCGCAATTCGAAAACCCAGTTGACTGAAACTCAAATCCCGCCAGCCATTCCAAAAATCATCTCCAAGCGGCTCGATCTTCTCGGGCATGTAAAGCCCGTTATCTGCGGGGAGCGAGCGAAGAACCGCCTCTTTGACATCAACAAAATCTCCGGGACTTTTAGTACTATAAAATCGCTGGGACATGACTAGTTGATCACTTTGACGCCATCCAAATTCACCCCGGAGACATAGAGCTGATTCCCCAGTTCAACTTTGGTAAACACTGCCGAAATCGCCTCACCAACCCTTTGAGCCGACTCCTCTCCTTCGCAAAGCGCGAAGACACTTGGGCCCGCTCCCGAGATGCTGAATCCAAGAGCACCCGCGCCCATGGCCGCTCTCTTGGCTTTATAAAATTCCGGGATGAGCTTCTGTCGCCGGGGCTCCGCGATCACGTCGTGCACCGAACGACTAATCATGCCGTAGTCCTCCTGAATCAAGCCACAGATCAGACCTCCGAGGTTTCCGATTTGTTGGGTGACATTTGCCAGCGGAACTTCGGTTGGCAAAATCTCCCGGGCCACTTTGGTCAAAATTTCGATGTCAGGATGAACCACCGCTGCCCAGAGATTCCGAGGCACGGGAAGCTGGGAGATATCCAACTCCTCGTTGTCGCGAATGAAGACAACCCCTCCCAGTAAGCAGGGGCCGACATTATCCGCATGCCAGGCTCCATCGGCGCTGGCCTCTCCGGTCATCGCAAAAGGCAAAAGCTGCTTCTTGGTAAGCGGTTCTCCAATGAGCTTGTTCACTGCATACGCCCCGGCCACTGCAC
>JAKMEV010000346.1:0-4847 GCA_022425785.1 Akkermansiaceae bacterium
CCCGCACACATTTCTAAATCATCATGAAAAACCGTTACACAAAATCTCTTGCTCTTGCCACGGTTGGTTTACTAGGGCTCGTTCATTCCGCGGGCGCCCAGATCCTGCCACCACTGGCTTACTTCCCATTTGATGAAACCGTCGGTGAAACGACTGCGGTTGATTCAACCACCAACAATCACGATGGCACGGTAAACAACGCCGTCGTTTTCGGCGGAGCTGCAGCCCCCGGAGCCTTCTCGACCGGCGGTTCTGCAAATTTCACCGGTGGCAATGCTTTCCTGAATCTGACCACCTTCGACTCACATGCTCAACTTCGCGACAATCCGCGCGCAGGCCTCGGAAGCTATACCTTGGCGGTTTGGTTGAGACCAAGTGGGCTCGGTGGTGACCAGTTCTTCTTCGGACAGACCAATCAGGGGATTCACGATGGTATCCAAGGCTCCCAATTACGCCACGCTCACTGGGGAGCTGATTACTCTGGGGGAACAACTCTGACCGCCAATACCTGGATTCACGCAGCCTACACCTACGACGGGGTAACGAACACAGGGACGATCTATCTCAACGGTGTCCAAGACGGAACGAGCTCTCAGAATCCGCCAAATGGCGGGGGCACCATGATTCTTGGCGCACGTAATAATGGCCAAGGAGGTTTCACGGGAGATGCTGACGATGCCGTTATTTGGGGTGATGTCCTCACAGCGGCAGAAATCGCCGCCCTCGCCGGTGGTGCTGACCCCCTTGCAGGAGTGGCCGACACAGACGCCGACAATCTTCCGGACGGATACGAAATACACCACGCCGGAAATCTCACTGACCTCAGTGGTCTCGCCGGGAATGATTTCGATACAGACGGTCTCACCGATCTGGCCGAGTATACGACCCACGAGACTAGTCCGATCATGGCTGATACCGACAGTGACATGAGTACGGACGGTAATGAGGTGAACACTGCCTCTACCGATCCCTTGATCCCTGACTCTGACGGCGACGGCCTTCTCGACGGCGTCGAGACCAATACCGGGACCTATGTTGATGCCAATGACACCGGAACAGACCCCAACAATGTTGATACTGATGGCGACCTTGCACAAGACGGGAACGAAGTCAACGCAGCACCCCCAACCGACCCGAACAACAAGGCTTCAAACCCACCAATTCCCGCACCCTACGCCTACTGGGACTTTGAAGGCGACACCGGCACGACTCTTACCGACAAATCTGGTAATAGCTTCGACGCTGAGACCGACCTAACAGCAACCGCAGTCACTCTCGGAGCCGCAGGCGCTCCTTACGGACCATCCAGCACAACCGGTGGAACCTTCTCCGTTGGTGGAGCCGGCTTCATGACCGTAGCTGGGATCGATGCCGTCACCGACATCCGTAACAATGGCGGCGACGCCAATGGCAGCTACACCATGACCGCTTGGGTCAAGCCAGCCGCCGTGGACGGAAACCGTCACATTTTTGGACAGCAGGCACAGGGTATTCACAATGGAATCGTCAATGGCAAAGTACGCCAAGCTCACTGGGGGGCAGACCATTCTGGAGATACCGACGTAGCAACAACTGAATGGACTCACATCGCCTATGTTTACGATGGCACTGCAAACCAGGGACAAGTGTTCCGTAACGGCAAGGCCGACAGTGCCGTGGTCGGAAAGAACCACCCAAACAATAACACGGCTCCAAACCTCCTCATCCTCGGTGGAAGTAATGGCGGAGGGAGCAACTACACCGGTGAACTCGACGAACTCGTTATTTGGCGCTCAACCCTTTCCGGGCTGGACATCGCCAAGCTCGCCGCTGGTGGTAGCCCAACAAATGACCCCGCTGCCGACTCAGATGCCGACGGACTCCCTGATGCTGGCGAACTTCGCTTTGCTGGAAACCTTACCAGCCTTAATGGAACAGGCGATTTTGACAACGACACCATTCCTGACTTTGACGAAGTCTTGTTCACCGGCACCGATCCCACCTTGGACGACACCGACAATGACGGACTGCTTGATGCCTACGAGAACAACAGCGGAACTTATGTCAGCGCAACTGACACCGGAACTAATCCAAACAATCCGGACACCGACGGCGATGGTCTCCAAGATGGCGTCGAAACCAACAACGGCAACCTCAGCTACGTGAGTCCCACCGACACTGGAACTGATCCCCACAACGCGGACTCCGATGGCGACACCGTGGACGACGGTCTGGAAGTCCAACTTGGCAGCGATCCGACAGACATCAATAGCCTTCCAACGATCCCAGCACCTCTTGTTTACTTCGATTTCGAAGACAATCAGGATTGCGTAGTTAGCGATCCAGGTGGCAATACCATGCGAGGTTATCAGAGAAACAACTTCTCGATCGTCTCAGGTGGTGCCCCAAGTGGGCCAAGTCCATCGAATGCTGGTGAGTTCTCGGTAGGTGGCAATGGCTTCCTCGATGTGACAGGGTTCGATATGAACTCGATGCTCCGCGATGTGCCGTCGGCTAACAACGGGAGCTACACGCTTTCTGCATGGATCAAGCCCAATGCCGAAACGATCACCGCAGGTGAAGGGTTCATCTTTGGCCAAACGTCCCAAGGAATACACAACGGCCTTCGGGATGGTAACAAACTCAACAGTGCTCACTGGGGTGCTGACTGGGTTGCTACAACGACTCTCACGGTTGACACTTGGGTGCATGCTGTGTGGACCTACGATGGGGTTGCCGATCAAGGAACGATTTACGTCAACGGTGTCCAAGACGGGACCAGTGCTCAGAACTCTTGGAATGGCGGCGGTAATCTGATCATCGGTGGACGTAACAATGGCCAAGCTCCATTCAAAGGACACCTCGACGATGTTGCGGTGTGGGACTTGGTTCTTCCTCAGGCCTTCATTACTGATCTCGCGACGAACGCTCGTTCGCCTATCGAGAAATATGCTCCTGACACAGATGCTGACAGTCTTCCCGACCTCTACGAGATGAACACCGCTGGTGATCTCACGACTCTTAACGGAGACGATATTGCCGACTTCGATAATGATGGCCTATCTGACCGTGCTGAATATCTCACAACCCGTACGAATCCCACGCTTAGCGACACAGACAACGACGGTATGAGCGATGGAGTCGAAACCAACACTGGCATCTACGCCAGCGCAACCGACACGGGAACCAACCCGCTACTTGGAATGCTCGACCAATGGGATTGTGATACTGAACTCACTTCCGATGAGGACGGCGATACGCTTGATAATATTCTGGAGTTCGCCTTTGGCACCGATCCATTTGTCTCTGACAACGTCATGCTGGAAACAACGGGATCTGGAAATGTTTCACCTGGGACTCCATCAGTGCAGATAACCGAAGACTCGACGACCCCATATACTGCCCGCTTCGTGCGTCGCCAAACTCACGAGGCAGATGGCCTTGCCTACTCAGTTGAGTTCAGTAGTGATATGGTAGCTTGGGAAACCTCAGCAGAGACACCGACAGTCGTGGCCTCGGAAAATGGTCTGGATGTGGTCGAGGTGCCATATACCTACTTCCTCACAACAGGTCGTAAGGCGCAATTCTTCCGCGTCAGCGTCACCTATAATCCCTAAAATTAGGAATTAGCATTCCCGAGCACTAACACCCTTCGCACAATGAAAAAAACATTCATACCCACCTTCTTCCTTCTCTGTTCTGCGATCACCTCACAAGCCGCCGTAATTCTATATAATAACCAAGAGGTCTCGATACCGGCTACCTTCGAGGGTGTCTATATCGATTTGGAAACCGGAGATACGGGGACAGCTGCCTTTCTTGGAGCCGACATCAATTTCTTTCTCGGAGGAGAAGGCATTGGTAATGACGCGAGTTTGGCATCTGTGACGATACCAAGCCTTCAATTTTCGCGATCTGGAACTAATTTCCTGGATTCCGCGGTAAGCTCAAATGTGGGTGACTCGCTCGGAGTTAATACAATAATCGTCTCATCAGGTTTCGGTGGTTCAGGTGCCCCAAACGACCATATTGGTGCCGGACCCACTCAATTTGGTGACGGAATACGCTCCTATTTGGGATTCACCTTGGATATCGAAGGTGATACACATTATGGATACGTTGACGTAACACTTACAGACAACTCTGCAGGTGGCGTTGTGCATGGATGGGCCTATGAAGATCAGCCAAACACCTTGATCACCATTACCGCTATCCCAGAGCCATCTTCCGGCTTGCTTCTGGTGCTCTCACTGGCAGTGATTGGCATCCGTCGCAGTCGTTAGTAATCGCCCTTCCGATCTAAAAAAATCTCACCGCTAGGGATTTTCTTTTGGCGGAAACTTCGCGGAGAGCCGGGTTTGGCGGAATCCATGGGGGAGAAAGGGGGTTGGCCTTTCGAAAAGTGGGTGGCATTTTCGCCCGGTCCTGAACGGAATGTGACCCGTTCGTCTAGTGGTTAGGACTCCGCCCTTTCAAGGCGGCAACACGGATTCGAGTCCCGTATGGGTCGGCACTCTCTCCCTCCCGTTCTTCGGGAGGTCCATCGCCAGGAATGCCCGGGTGTCGGCACAGGGTGAGACCGGGACTATGAGGGCCTCATTCCGGAATCATTCCGGCGTCTCTTTTTCGAGGCATACCTCATTCACTTGGCGCCATAGCGCAGCGCGAAGGACCCGTTCTTCCCGGTAAGAACGAGGCAGTCACCGTCGATCGCCCAATTGGATGCCTCTGAGAGTTGCTTCAGGTAGCTACGCTCTTGGGCCATTGCTTTTGGAGGGCCAGCCCTGCGAGTGCTTGCCATGGGGGCGAATGTGATCCGATCACCCTGACCGAGTTCTGCCTTTCCAAAATATCGGTTAACCCCGGAG
>JAKMEV010000359.1:0-3245 GCA_022425785.1 Akkermansiaceae bacterium
CTCGCCGCGATCGCCCTCCTAATGGGAGGAGGCTCCGGATTTTCCATCGAGCCTCATCCCGATGCCGTGCCCAATTCTCATGCACCCGGCGAGGTCGACATTCCAAGAAACGTAAAGTTCATCGTCACAACCACCAAGACTCTTCCCGGCATCGTCCTCGATGAAACCGATGCCGTTCTCAACGGAAAATGGCAATACTCGACCCACACCCCGCCCTACGTCGGCATCGGCTACCTCCACGACCAAAACTCCGACAAAGGAAAAAAATCGGTGACGTGGACACCTAATATTCCAAAAGCCGGAAAATACGAAGTCCGCCTTTCCCACTGCTACAATATGAGACGCGCCATCAACACCCCCGTCACGATCGTTCACGCCTCCGGGAAAACCACCATTCGCATCAACCAGCAAGAGGTTCCCAAACACGGAAAGCTCTTCCGGTCGCTGGGCGTGTTTAAATTTAAAAAAGGCAAGGCCGGCTCGATCACCATTTCCAACGAAGGCACCGACGGAAAATATGTCATCGCCGATGCCATTCAATTATTGGAGCATTCCGCAAAGCGCTAAACCATCTTTCATCGTGTCCGTTGAACCAATTACTCTCCGCCTCGATAAAGGCGAAATCCCTGATGACATCACAGCCCTCCTTGCCGAGGGTGCCCGACGTTGCGATGGCTTTTTTGAAGCCGGACTCGGACGCCGCTATCCCCGCTACCTGCCCAGTAATCCCGCCATCATCTATGCCGCCATCGTCTCACTCAAAAAATCCGGCTACCTCCGCGGTGATGTCTTTTGCGAATGGGGCTGCGGCTTCGGCATCGCCGCCTGCATGGCTTCCCTCCTCGGATTCGAGTCCTATGGCATCGAGATTGAATCCGAAATCGCCGAATTCGCGGACCAACTCGCCAAGGACCACAATCTCCCCGTCGAAATCCTAAATACCAGCTACCTCCCCGAAGGCTACGAGGAATGCGAAGGCATCGGCGGAAAAGACCTCCTCCCGCCCGAAGCCACAAGCTCGGGAGGGGTCCCAATCGACACCACGCCGATCTACGACGGGCTTGACCCCGGCGAGGTTGATCTCTTTTTCGTCTATCCCTGGCCCGGACAGGAAGGACTCATGATGGACCTTTTCAAAGCCGTCGCTACCGAAGATGCCATCCTCCTCATCGCCCACGGCGAGCGCGAAATTACGGCCTACCGCCGGGGCGTCGACGACTACTAATTCTCACAGGGCGGCAGAGTCTTCAAAAACCCTCCCGCTTCAATCGACTCCTTCTTTGCCCACGACGCAACATTTCCTGAAGGCTTCATTCCAGGGATTCATGCATTATCTCCCGGGGCTAAGCCGCGGAGACCTGGCTGACCGGTCAATCAGGAGAAGGCATCCACATTTCACAGTATTGGGGAAAGGCCGAAAAAAATGGATGGGAATAGCTCAGGTCAAAGGAGTTCCTGACGACAACATCGGTCTCTATCCCGACCATAGGGATTGGAACAATGACGGCGATCTCGATCTCATCATCCCGTTAGAATCACCCTGATCGCAGTTCATCTGGGAATTTCCTTCACTCATCATTAGCCATGTCGATGATTGGAGGATGGTTCGTGCTTTTTTTCTCCCCGCATTTTACCTTCTCCTTTCCGTCGGCCAAATCACCGGCACCGAATGGACCACAACATCCATTCCCACACAACCTTCCCAGCAGCAAAAAATCTGGCTCCGTTGCTACCTACAGGTTCCAGACCGTCTCACCAAATCGGCAGGGGACGAGCGAGACCTTTGGCGAAGCTCTACCGTCCTCGCCATCGCTGATCTTCCTGGGCCATTTGAGATTTTCTTAAACGGGCAGAGCATCGTGAAGTCCCCGGGCATCCCCGACGGCAAGGAACAGCGATTCAAGGTTCCCAAAAACATCCTCAAGAAAACTCACTTCAATTCTCTGCTTATTCGTCTGGAGAAGAAGTCAAGCAAGCGAGGGCTTGCCTCCGCCCCGGTCATCCTCGACTACTTTAACGAACTTGTTTTAGGAAGCGAGTGGCAGTTCACCACCACCGCTCCCTCCAAAGACGATTTCACAAGTAGCCCGAAGAAGCCCAAGCACGCCGCTTATTCCTCCAATCAATTCAAGCTCTCCAGCCGACCTCTCGCCCGCACCATCGACCCCATCCGCGGTCGTCAGGTTCCTCCCGGCGAAGACCTCGCCTTGCTGGAAACTGACGATGACCTCGCAGTCGACGCCTTGCTCAGCGAACCCGAAATCGCACAACCTACTCATTTCAGTTTCGATACCCGGGGCCGCATGTGGGTCGCGCAATACCGCCAATACCCCTACCCCGCCGGACTCGCCATGATCGGCCGTGACCAATACTACCGCTCAAAGTATGACCGTATCCCGCCCGCGCCACCTAATCATGATCGCGGAGCCGACATCATCAGCGTGCACGAAGACCTCGACGGCGATGGTGTTTATGAAACGAGCAAGAATGTCCTCACCGGGCTCAACATGGCAAACTCCGTCGTCCGGGGTTGGGGAGGCATTTGGGTCATGCACACTCCCTACCTCCTCTTTTATCCTGATCAAAATGGAGACGACATTCCCGACGCCGACCCCGAGATACGACTTGCCGGCTTCGGACTCGAAGACACCCACAGCGTGGCCAATGGTCTCGCCTGGGGACCCGACGGCTGGCTCTACGGTGGGCAAGGGAGCACCACGACCAGCCGCGTGACACGGCCCGACTACGATGAGTCACCGATCTACAACGAAGGGCCCATCGTCTGGCGATATCACCCCCGGACAAAAGAATTCGAAGTCTTTGCCGACGGGGGCGGCAACACCTTCGGCCTGCACTTTGATGCCGAGGGAAGACTCTTCAGCGGACATAATGGCGGCGGAACACGCGGCTTTCACTTCATCCAAAACGGTCAGTATCTCAAGCAAGGAAAGAACCCCGGCAAGTTCGGGCCGCCACCCAATCCCTTCGCCTTTGGAGAACTCACCATGATGGCGAGCACCAACTCGATTCCGCGCTTTTCCCACATCGGAATCTGTATCGACGCCCCCGCTCTTCCTTCCCGCATGCAGGGACAACTTCTCAGTGTCGATCCCCTGCACCATACCTTGATCTCCTCCAATCGCATCCCGACCGGGATCACTTTTAAAACCACCGACACCGGATTCCCGCTTCGAAGCAAAGACCTTACCTTCCGCCCCGTTTATCTCGCCAATGCTCCTTGCGGC
>JAKMEV010000387.1:0-21341 GCA_022425785.1 Akkermansiaceae bacterium
CAAAAACCCCAGTGGAGTCATGTATTCCATCAGGTCAGGGAGCTCGCCTTCTCCTTCGTTAAGAAAGCCGGAACGCTCATTCTCGGCATCAGTATCCTCCTCTGGTTTCTCGGCACCTATCCCAAGAGCGATTCCGATGACCCTGTGGTCCAACAGGAAAACTCCGCCATGGGCCGCGCAGGGAAACTCATCGAGCCCATCGTCTCTCCCCTCGGCTGGGACGCCCGCATGGGAACCGCCATGCTCACCTCCTTCGCCGCCCGCGAAGTCTTCGTCAGCAGCCTCGCCGTATCCTACTCTGCCGACAGCGATGAACCCGAATCGGTCCGCGAAACCGTCACCAATGCCAAACGATCCGACGGCTCACCTCTCTTCACTCCTCTGGTCGCTCTCTCGCTCCTCGCCTTCTTCATCTACGCCCTCCAGTGCCTGCCCACCACCGCCGTAGTCAAACGTGAAACCGGTTCCTGGAAATGGGCTCTTGGCCAACTCGGAGGCATGACGGCCTTCGCCTACCTCGCCGCCCTGGCCGTCTACCAAATCGGCAAGCTCATCGGCTATTCATAATGGATTGGCAAACTCCAGCAGCCCTCACGGTCGTGATCCTCACGATCATTCTTTTCCTCACGAAAAAGAAATCGTCCAAATCCTGTGGCAGCGATTGCAAATGCCCTAAAAGATAGCCCCCTTGCGGATGAAAAAATCGGTGCTTTGTTGAATTTCCGATGAAAAAACTTTTCGCCTTTATCCTCCTCACTTCCTGCGCAATCAACGCCCAGGACCCGGTGACTCCCTCCTACAGCTCTGAAGCCCCTCTTCCCAAAGGCTGGCCCCAGCCCGGTCCCTACAATCAGGTTGCCGAAAAATCATATCCAAAATACCGTGCCGCCATCACCAAGGGAGGCGGTAACACAATGTCTTTTTGGCGCCTTTTCGGGCACATCAAAAAGAAAGACATCCCCATGACTGCTCCCGTCGAAATGGCCCTGGAAGAAAAAGACGACAAGATGAAGCGCGCCTCCATGGCCTTCCTTTACCAGCACACTGAAGTCGGAACCACCGGACCTGATGGTAGCAAAATCGCCGTCGAAGATATCGAGCCTGAAAAAGTGCTCAGCTACACCTGGATGGGCGACGATAACGACACCAACATGGAGAAAGCTAAAGCCGCTCTCGAAGCATCGCTCAAAGAGAAGAAGCTCGCTCCAAAATCCTTCCGCCTCCTCGGATACAACGGTCCGGGAACGCCGAAGACAAAGCGCACCTACGAGCTCCAGGCGATTATCGAAAACAAGTAAGCTTCCTCGTTCCACCCTCGCGACCAATCGATCCAAGGCCGCTAAAGGGTCATTGGCCGCCACGATGAGTAGTTCATTATGGCGCGCTCCGTTTATCGAGAGGGATTCCTTCTCTACAGAAGGCCAATGGTCAAGCAAGCTCTGGCCATATACGGGCGGAGTCGCCTCATCGACCGTCCCATGCATGATTAAGAAAGGCTCCTTCATGCCCACGATCCAATCGAAATTCACAATGCAATCCCTCAGGGAAATCGACACTCTCATCACCGTGTGGTAGGTCTGATCAAAAAGTGCGATCAACACTACCCCCGCATACTCTTTCTCCTAAGCCAACTAACAAGTCGGACCACTCTCCATTGATTAACCCACCAAAACGAGCGATGCGACAGAACGCTTCTGGCGAACAAGCCAAAGTGGAACAAAACCATCTTCCCCTCACGTTCCATGTGATGGGATCTCTCCAAAAATCTCGTTCAAGCAAAACTTGAATTTCTCGCAAACCCACCCCAAGCTTCCCCCTTTCCCAAGAATCACCTTTCCATCGAACAATCCAGCGCACAGCAGATCGACTATCTTCTCGACCTCGCCGCGGATCTCAAAGCAACCCGGGGAGCGCACAAATCCCAGCCTCTCGCCGGACAAACTTGGGCCATCATTTTCACCAAAGCTTCCACCCGCACGCGGGTCTCATTTGAAGTCGGCATTCGCGAACTCGGAGGCAGTGTCATGTTCCTCTCCAAGAATGACATTCAACTCGGACGCGGCGAACCGATCAAAGATACCGCGCGCGTCCTGGGAAGCATGGTGCACGGAGCCGTCATACGGACCTATGACCAACAGGACGTCGTCGACTTCGCCCAATTCTCCGGCATTCCCACCATCAATGCCCTCACCGACGAAGAGCACCCCTGCCAGATTCTCGCTGACCTTCTCACCATCCGTGAAAAACTCGGCGGCTGGAATGACAAGAAAATCGTCTTCATCGGCGACGGGGACAACAACATGTCTCGCTCTTGGATGTGGGCTGCCAAGTATCTCGAATTCGAATTGGCCGTCGCTGCGCCTGAATCCTGTCTCCCGTCCGAAGACTACATGACGCACCTCAACGCGCCCAACGTCACTCTCACCACCGATCCAGTCGAAGCAGCCAAAGACGCCCACGTCATCAACACCGACGTCTGGCTTTCCATGGGGCAGGAAGGCCAAACTGAAAAAGAAGCGCTCTTCGGCTCCTACCAGGTCAACGCCGAACTCCTCACTCATTGTGCCGACAATCACATCGTCCTCCACTGCCTTCCTGCCTACCGAGAGAAAGAAATCACCGAGGAAATTCTCGAGCTCCACGCCGACACCATCTTCCAGCAGGCCGAGAACCGCCTCCACGCCCAGAAGGCCGTCCTCGCTCGAATCGACCCCATCGATTCCATCTTGCACACCAACCCATGATCACCCGCCTGATCGGCGAAGCCTGGTCCCACCTCCGGGAACACGGCTTCAAGAAGACTCTCCTCAGCCGCGACACGCCCTTCCTGATTCAGTTCGGAAAATACGGCGTTTGCGGCATCCTCTCGGTTCTCGTTTTCCTCGCCGTAGCCTACTCCGGTGAAGCCCTCTTCCCCGATCAACTTGGCTCCGACCTTCCCAAGGACACCCGTGCGAAATATCTGCCTTACCTTCACTTCGCCGCCTTCCTCCCCTCCAACTTCGCCGCTTACGGCCTCAACCGCTGGCTCGTCTTCACCCCCGGTCGTCACAATACCTCCAAGGAAGTTATCCTCTTCACCATTATCTCCTTTCTCAGCTTCTCCGTCGGAGAACTCCTCCCCGTCTTGCTCGTCGCATCCTTCGGCGTCCCCAACACCGTGGCCCACCTCTCCTTCGTCATTTCCTCGGCCATGGTGAACTTCGTCTGCCGGAAATTTCTCGTCTTCGAGAAATAATTATTATTTTTCTTCGACAAAATCGTCCCGGCGTTTCTCGGTCCGATGCCACGGACCCTAAACCCTCGTGCCCTCAATTCACCAACACCGGTCTAGGCAAGAATACCACCATCCACCACTTCAGGCTCCTGACCGCCATCAGCGGATTACAAACTCCGCGAGCCGGAAGGGTTGAATTTTCGGGGAAATAATCCTAGTTTTTCTCGCCCGTGGAAGCCAACAACGTCAAAGACCGTCCCGGTCACTTCCTTTTCTGGGGAGGCGGAATCCTTGTAGCACTCCTCCCCTACCTCCTTCTCTTCGTCAAACCGGAGTGGCGGGCTTCGTGGATTCTCGATCCCGGACGCTTCGCGGACAATCTCGCCATCGCGATGCGGCACGTCCTTATCGGCGCGACCTTGGGTGGCTGGTTGTGGTTTCTCATCAACCGCGTCAATCCAACCTCGACGCTGCGCTCTTGGTGGAAAACGCCCAATCCTTTCAACTGGGTTTGGTTTGTTCTCAGCCTCACCATTTATTCGGTGCACAACATTCTCGTCCTGATGAATCTCCCCCTCGGCACCGGGGAATTTGTCTCCGCTGCCGCCGGACGCATCCTCACCGCACTCATCGTACTTTCCTTAATCTGGATCGGCGCGCGCATTGCCAGCCTCTCCGCACCACGTAAGCTTCGCCTGCTCCCCTGGCTCATCCCCGCCCTCATCCCGGGCTTTCTTGGAGCCGACGCCCTCGCCATCATCTTTTGGAAAAACTCCCTACGCTTCGTCATCAATAAGATCGACGAAGACGGCCCCATCGACATTGCCCGTCAACTCGCCGCCGGGGGCATTCATCATTCGCCGGCGGTCGTGATCACCGCGTTCCTCATCTTCGGAGCCGTTCTCTGTGGACTTTGTTACGCCAGCTTCTGTCTCTCGAAAAAGACCTTTCCCAAGATGGGATATAAGCCCGCATTTATCTTATTCACACTCGGCCTGACCTGGGGAGGCATCGCCGCGGAGAAGGCCTCCGGCTTCGCCTGGAAATCGCGCAAGGCTCTTCGGATGGAACACAATTCCTACGAGATTCATCTCACTCCGATCAAACCGGAACCTGGAGTCGTTTCCTATCGTGCGACCTGGAAGCGACCAGTCCGACCAGACATCTCAACCCACGCCACTTCGCAACCGGACATTTTCTTTTTCATGCTCGAGTCCGTCCGTGCCGATGCCATCTCAGAAACGCACGCGCCTTTCCTAACGAAATTTCGCGATCAGGAATGCCAGAAACTTGGCCAAACCTGGGCCGGATCCAACGCGACCCACCTCTCCTGGTTCTCCGTCTTCAATGGACAACTCCCGCCCTTCTGGGGTGACGCCATGGAGACTATTCGCGACGGAAAAGACCTCCCCGCCTCTCCCTTCATCGAGATCCTCAAGAAGTCCAACTTCAATCTTGAGGCCCGCACCATCTGCGACCTTTCCTACCTCGGAATGGGCTCGACCAACTTTGGCTCGCCCCACGAATTGGGCGTTCTCAAAAGCGCACCAAACGGTTCTGATTTCGAAAATCTCCCCTACGCCGAACGGGAACGACAGAACCTTGAAGAAACGATGGAGGCCCTTCGCAACGCACCTTCCAGCGGCAACTTCCATCTTCTCGCCTACGACACGCCTCACTTCGATTACTCATGGCACGATTCCTTCACCCCGCCGTACAGCGACTACGAACCATCGGGCGGCTTCCACGCTTATCCGACTCATGAGGATATTGAACGCGTCCGCCGTCGTTACTTCAACGCCATCGCTTGGACCGATCACGAGATCTCTCGCTTTGTTGACTTCCTAAAAGAGGAGGGCCGCTATGACGATGCCATCATCATTGTCACCGGCGACCACGGCGAAGAATTTCAGGAAAACGGATCGTGGTTCCATTGTTCATCGGTCGAGCCCGAACAAACCGCCGTCCCTCTCATGATTAAGTGGCCCAAAGGCACCGAAGCTCCCGACCAAATCAGCGCCTCCCACCTCGACGTCCTTCCATCGCTCCTCGACTACCTCGGCTATCCCGAATCCACCTTCTCTTCACTCCCTGGACATTCCCTTCTTAAAACCCGCGACGAGGAAGCTACGCAAATCAACATCACCTCCTACTGCGGCATCATGGGTATCGCCATGGCCTGGCATCGCGGCAACTACACCGCGACCTTCCGCTGGGACAACCCCTGGGCCACCCAACTCCCCGACACCATTTCCCTCGACGATATCACCGGATCTGATGGCTCCCTCAATCTCGAGACTCCCGAGCAATGGGATCAGGCGCTCAAAAAGCATTTCCCCGACGCCGCCGAACGCTACTTCTCGAAGTTTGAGAAAAAGTAGATAGCTACTTCTTCCGGTAAATTCTCACCGATTTGTAGGCGAAGGTCGCGACTACTTCCCAGCCTACTTTCTCGAGTCGCTCGGGAGTAAACCCAAAGTCATCCTGCACCGAGTAGTGCGCATCCCAAATTAGCAAGGTCCCCGAGCAAAGTTCAAGTGACTCGGGAGTATATCCGCCCCAGGCTTCCAGCTTTTTCACCTCGGTCTCGTAGAGCCAAAACGAAGCCGCCGCGTGATGATTGAGCACCTCAGCCCCACCGGCATTTTTAATGACCCACTCGCTGGCCTCCTTCACTCCCTGACCAAAGCGACTCTGCTTCATCGGCGGCGCAATTGGTTTCAAGCTGGCATTGAGAACGGGCAATCCCGGAATGTGATTATCAGAAACACCCCACTGTTGTTGGGGCATCATCAGTCCGGTCACCACCACTACTGCCAGAGCAGCCGCAGCGGGCTTGATACCATACTTCTCCCACAACCCATTGAACCCCCGAAGCGCCACCAAAGCCACAAAGGGCGCCATTGGCATAATGAAGTGATAGTATCCTCCCGAAGCAAACAGCCCCTTCCAATAGATCAAGCTATGCATGATCAAATACGCCGGGTAGGTCGCCCACAACCAGAGACTCCAGTCGAGGTGACGCCACTTTTGAAAGGCTCCAAAAATCATCAACAAAACCACCGGAATTCCCGCGCCGGTTGCGAGGTGCTTCAAGTACAACCAAATTGGCCCCGAGCCATAATACTCTGTCGGCTTCGATTCAAAGAACATCATAAACGGCCACTCACCACGCATCAACCCGGACGCGACGTTCATGACAATCAAGGGTAGGAAGGTGCAGAAGCCCAACCACGCCGCTCTCGGAAAAGCCTTCAAGGCCTCATTCCATTTCCCCTTCAGCAAATGCCGCGCGAATCCACCCGGCGCAAAAATAACCCAAAGCCCGAACAAAGCAGACAACGCGATTCCCTCATGCCTCACGAGGGGAAGATATCCCCAGCACAAAGCGGCCCATGCCATCTTCTTACGCATCGCGAGAAAAACCCCGCCAACCCACACCACCATGAAGGGAGTCTGCGTCAGCACAGGATAGCTCAGCTCCGGAAACCACCACTGAAATCCCATCAAGAGCGGTAGGATTGACAAGCCAACCATGCCAAGGCGCTTTCCTTCGCGACCCGTCAGCCACATCGCAAAGCCCGCCAGAGCCAGTGTCCAAAGCCGCGCCACCGTGAGACCAAAGTAAGCCGGAATGAATTGCAAAATATTCCGCCCCGGTCGGCTCCATGGATGCCAAAGCTCACGCGGATCACTCCAGACATCTTTCGAGATCATGTAATGGGCGATCTCGTCATCAAGAATCCACGCTTCGTTGAAGAGAGCCCGATAAAGACTCCACGCCATGGCCACGCCCCAGCAGACCCAAAACCACTGGCCCAGTCCTCCCTTTGTGTGATCACTCATCGTTGGCGCTCTTCCATTCGGTCACGTCCCGATCCAGAATATTGTAACGAACGATGCACCAAATCGCGCGAAAGCCATCACGCAACCCGATCTTTTTCCCCTCGTCGTAACTCCGCGGATAATACGCCACCGAAGTTTCCATCACGCGGAGTTTCATCTTGGCCAGCTTCGCGGTGACCTCGGGCTCGAAACCAAAACGATTTTCCTCAATCGGAATGGCCTGAATCACTTCACGCCGAAATCCTTTGTAGCAAGTCTCCATGTCCGTGACGTGCAAATCGCTCATCATATTGGAGAGCAGCGTCAAAAAACGATTTCCCATGGTATGCCAGAATCGCAAGACCGCCCGGGTGTCCTTTTTCAAATACCGGGATCCATAAACAACATCGGCCTCATCATTCGCGATGGGCGCAATCACTTTTTGAAAATCCACCGGATCATATTCCAGATCGGCATCTTGCACGATGACGTAGGGCTTGGTCGCTCCGGCGAAACCCGTCCGCAAAGCCGCTCCCTTCCCCTGGTTATGGGTGTGCTGAATGAAGCTTACCCGCTCTTCCTTTTCTTCCCAACCATGCGCAATGGCCGCGGTCTTGTCCGACGATCCATCGTCCACCAAAACCACCTCGCCCACCATCTCCTGCGCGAGGATCTTTTCGAGCACCTCACTTAGCGTTCCCGCTTCATTATACATCGGCACAACAACCGACAATTGGCCCGGGGAAACAGCTTCATTCATGTGGGGGATGAGTGAACCCTAATTCCCGCCCGCACTCAACCCCCATTCCTGAGAGAGCGATCTAATCAAATCCCGTCGAAAGCCTTGCTTTTGATGCCCGCTGACAGGCTGCCGGGAACCGAAGCCCCGCACCCAAATTGCAGATTTCGACAACAAAAATCCCCGGCCTGGCACGACGCCCGGACCGGGGATCTCTTTGTCGGAGGACTGCTGCCGAATCTTTCGGCTGTCAGGCATGGACTCAATTAGGGCGAGGAGACAGAATTATTTTCATAATATTGTCTCGTGCCCGCTGCTTAAAAGGTCCGTTCCGAATCGATTCAAAAAACATCACAAAAATCGAAAAAAACATTCTGTGACATTTTCACCTTATGGGGTTCTCAAATCCCAAAGGTGGTCTACCCTGCCCCCATGAGTCGCGAAGACATTAAACGCCTGACAGAATTATCCTCCTGCGGAGGATGAGCCTCCAAGCTCGGCCAAGCCGAACTCACGCAGGTCCTGCGTGGCATCACCAATATCTCCGACCCCAATCTCCTTATCGGTTCCGCCAGCTCGGACGACGCCGCCGTTTATAAAATTTCGGAAGAGGTCGCGATTGTGCAAACCCTCGATTTCTTCACGCCGGTCGTCGATGACCCCTACCTCTTCGGACAAATTGCGGCCGCCAACTCCCTGTCCGACGTCTACGCCATGGGAGGCAAGCCGATCACTGCGATGAACATCGTGGCCGTCCCCACCGATGAACTCTCACTCGACGTCATCAACCAAATCCTCCTAGGGGGAGCCGACAAGGTCGCCGAAGCAGGATGCGCACTCGCAGGAGGCCACACCGTGCTCAATCCCCAACCGCTCTACGGCCTTTCCGTAACCGGCTTGGTCCACCCTCACCGCACCATCGCCAATACCGGCGGCCAGCCGGGCGATCACCTCCTCCTCACCAAACCGCTCGGGACCGGAATCATTTCCACCGCGATCCGCAAAGGTCTCGCCTCAGCAGAGCTGGAAGCAAAAGTCTCCAAGCAAATGGCCGAACTCAACACCCCCGGCTCCGCCCTCGCCACCGTAGGCATGACGCGCGCCGGTACTGACGTGACCGGCTTTGGGCTTCTCGGACACCTGAGCCACCTTTGCCGCGAATCCGGCGTGACTGCCCGCATTGATTCTTCGGCTGTTCCGGCCATCGATCCTGCTGTCATGGAATTCATCAAGGAAGGCCACGTCCCCGGTGGCAGCCGCAAGAACCTCGAACTCGCCAAGGAATTCACTACCTTCGCCGACGACGTTTCGGAAGAAACACAAATCCTCCTCGCCGATGCCCAAACTTCTGGCGGCCTCCTCCTCGCCGTCAAACCAGACGACCTTCACGACGCCCAGGAAATCCTCCTCAACAACGGAGCCAGCATTGTGGCAGAGATCGGAACGCTTACCGGTCAGGGAGACAAGGCGGTTGAGGTGTCGTAAATAGATTCTCGCTTTGTTCATAAGCACAGCCGGTAATTTATGATTCAGATTATCTATCGCAT
Organism: Akkermansiaceae bacterium; assembly: GCA_022425785.1. Lineage (GTDB taxonomy): Bacteria > Verrucomicrobiota > Verrucomicrobiia > Verrucomicrobiales > Akkermansiaceae > SW10. The sequence goes on from JAKMEV010000387.1 coordinate 9,329, forward strand.
CATTCTCCTCTGGGCGGTCGGTGGTCCTCTGATGGCGATCTACCTCATGATCAATCATCGTGAGAACCTGGCCCATAATGCGGTCACGATGCCGGAATGGGTTCCTTTCTGGCCTCTTCTTGCAATTCCCTATCTGGGGATGCTTGTCCTCCCTGCTTGCCTCTCTCTATTCATCAAAGAGCAGCGTGACTTTTATCAATACCTCGTCTCGATCACCATCGCTTTCCTCGTCGTTGGGAGTATCTGGTATTTCTACCCCACCGAAATGGTCCGACCTCCGATCCCCGGAGACTGGCAAAGTCATGTCTACCGCGAAATGGTCTCCATCGACAAATCCGGTCTGCATCGTCCCCTGCGGCCACGTCATCACCCCGATCGCCGTGTTTTGCATTCTCGTCCGACAAAACTCCCGGTGGTTCTTCTGGCTCCTTCCCTTATTTACCTTGGGAATCATTTCTATCGTTGTCACCTGGCAACATCGGCCCATCGATGTCATTTACGGCACTCTTATTTCCCTCTTCGCGGTAGTCCTTACGCGAAGACTCTTCGAAAAAGCTACGCAAGGATAACGCTCCAGAGCACGTAGGAAGTCGATCCGACATGAAACTTTTCACCTTCCTTCTCCTCACCCTCACCTGCCACGCTGACAAGCGGCCTAACATCCTCTTCTGCATCGCCGACGACTGGGGGTGGCCGCATGCCTCGATCTACGCGAACGGCACCGTGGTGCAGACGCCGAGCTTTGATCGCATCGCCAGGGAAGGAGCCCTCTTCCACAACGCCTACGTTTCCTCACCTTCCTGCACTCCCTGCCGAAATTCTCTGATGACGGGACAATGGCACTGGCGACTCGGAGCCGGGGCCAATCTCTACGGGACTCTTCCACAATCGGTGGAAACCTACGCCCGTCTTCTCAAAAAATCAGGTTATCACACCGGTTCATGGCGCAAGTCGTTCGGTCCCGGAAAACTGAAGGGAAAATTCCTCAAGGACCACCCCGCGGGAAAGGTTTACAAAAAGGGCTTTCCGGCTTTCCTCGCCGAGCGACCCAACAAAGACACACCCTTCTGCTTCTGGCTCGGTGCCAGCGACCCGCATCGCGGCTACAAAAAAGGATCTGGAAAACAGTCCGGCATGGACATCTCGAAGGTCAAGGTCTTCCCACACTTCCCCAATGACGAGGAAGTCCGTAGCGATGTGGCGGATTACTATTTCGAGGTGCAACGCTTCGATTCCGACGTCGCAAAGGCCATCGCCCAACTCGAAAAGATCGGTGAACTCGACAACACCATCATCGTCATCACCGGCGATCACGGCATGCCCTTTCCACGCTGCAAGTCGAACCTCTATGACAGTGGCACGCGCGTTCCTCTCGCCATCCGTTGGGGCGGAAAAATCAAACCCGGCGAAGTCTTCCAAAACTTCGCCTCCCTCACCGACCTCGCTCCCACCTTCCTCGCCGCTGCCGGAGTGCCCGTGCCAAAAGACATGACCGGAAAAAACCTCCTCCCCGCGCTCACCGGAGGAGGCGACATGGAACTCCGCCCCTTCATTCTCACCGGAAAAGAACGCCACGTCCCGAGTCAGGAGGCCCCCGACATGGGCGGCTATCCCTCCCGCGCCTATCGCGACCATCAGTATCTCTACATCCGCAATTACGAAACCGGCCGCTGGCCCAACGGCACTCCCAACTGGCAGAAGGCCGCGATCAAAGACGCGTGGTATGGCGACACCGACAACGGGCCGACCAAATCCTACCTCATCGACAAAAAGGACGACTCTCCCGAATATCAACGCTTCTACGATCTTTCCTTCGGCAAGCGTCCGGCCGACGAGTTCTTCGATCTCAAAACCGATCCCGATCAGCTCAACAACATTGCGGCCGAAAAACCCGAGCTTCTCAAGAAATACCAAGCCCTCCTCGCTGCGGAACTCTCCAAGGCCGAGGACCCCCGGAACGGCGGCCCGGCCTTCGACTTCGATGCGCAGCCCTACGGTGGTGGTAGCCCCAAATTCCCAAAGAACAGGCGCTAGGAAAAATTCGCCGGTAATTAGTCACAATTCTCCTTGAGGCCTTTTTTTCAGTTCTATAGGCCTAACTGATGCGCAGTCATCTTCTCCCAAAAATCGGCGTCATTTCCGCCATGGCGCTGATTCCAGTTGGCAGCCAAGCCATCACCTTCAACCTCAACGACATCACCCCGGGTGGCATGAATGCCGCCGCTCTTCAGGCTTTTCAGGACGCGACAGCTATTTGGGAAGGACTGATCATCAACGATATAGAGGTCAATTTGGACATCCGTTTCGACGACAGTGACATTAATGGCAATCCATTTGGGACCTCCGTCCTGGCCTCAACGAGCCGATCTCTCGTCACCCCTTCTTATACTGCAGTCAGGGGCGCCTTAGTTGCCGAAACAACTCCTTCCGCCAACGATCTCACTGCAATCGCCAATCTCCCGACTGGACCCTCTCTTTCGTTCCGAACCAACGTTACCGGCTCGACGAATAACGGAAACGTCATCATCGACAACGACGCCTCCAACAACAACAACTTCCTCGACGTCAACACTGCCAACGCCAAAGCTCTTGGCCTTATTAGCGCCAACAGCCCTGGTAACGACGCAGGTATCGCTTTTAACTCTTCATTTTACTGGGATTATGATCAATCCGACGGTGTCGGGGCAGGCCTTCAGGACTTTGTAGGAGTCACCGTTCATGAAATCGGACACGCCTTGGGTTTCCGAAGTGGTGTCGATTCCGTCGACGCAAGCCATGGCGCAGGCCCCTTCTCTCCCCAGAACTTGGACGCCTTTGCCGTTGTCACTGTTGCCGATCTCTTCCGCTACAACGCACCGGGGCAATTGGACCTGGCCACCGGAGGAGCACCCTACTACTCCCTCGACGGAGGCACTAGCAACATTGCGCCCTTCTCAACCGGAAGCTTCAATGGCGACGGCCAACAAGCCAGCCACTGGAAGGATAATCTTGGCCTCGGCATTTTCGACCCCACAGCCAACCCTCCGGGGCAAATCAATATCCTCAGTCAACTCGACCTCGATGCCATTGACGTCATTGGTTACGATCTCAATCTAATTCCCGAGCCATCCACCACCCTTCTTACCCTGGTAACTCTCGGGCTCACTGCCCGGAGACGCAAACGATAGAGCAGATTTCCAAACGAAATTTTCAATTAAACGAATGGGGATTTCTCACTCGTTTTTTTTGTGTCCCGGAGCAGCCCATAAGTTGTGGATGAATTCGTCGGCTTGCAGTTCTCCCTTTTCATTCCAACTCAGAAAAAGATTCACGGGGTGCTTCAACTTTTCAGAAACGACGGCCTGCAGGGCTTCGTTCACTTCACTTTCCTTCGCCACGTAAAGCACTTCGATCTGCGTCTCGCCAAAGGCAGTCACTTCATAAGCATCCGCCTCGGTCGGCAATTTCCTCGTCGCCTTAAAACTCGGCAGACGTTGCAAATACACCCGCATCTGTGTTTTCTCCCTCCGCTTTTCCCGAAGAAACCGCGGCCAGGAATACTCGCCGTAACTCACCGAGGTTTCCCAATCGATCTTCATGCCATCTCCCCTCGGAAACAAACTATACATCCACGCCTTCTTTCCGCTCCGGTCAACCGCCAGAGCAAGCATGATGGTTTCACCTTCGAATGCCCCCGGTTCAGGTTTTCGCATTTCCCCAAATCCCTGCGGCTGACTCGCCGATCCATAGCGCGAATAAAACTCATCCATCGTCTCTTTCAAACGATCGCCACCCAGAACATAACGGCACCGCTCCACATTGGACCTTGCCTCCATAAACCCCCTCACCGTTTCTTCAACTGCCTGATGAACCTCGCTTGTGGTCGAACGCTCAATGAAATTGAGTTCCTCAACCACGACAGGTTCGGGCTCGGACTTGGGATTCTCTCCCGCTGGATTTACAGACATTCGATAAAAAATCACCATCGCCGCCACTAGCCCAACCAAACCTCCGATGACTAAGATCACCATCCATTTGGGCAATCCGGACTCTGCGGCCTCCCATCGTTCCTCTAATTGTGCAGCTCCCTCGATGAGATTCTCACTGGGACCTTCAAGCTCCACCCGACCTCTCGTTTGGTAGGCCTGATACTTCTCTTTATCGAGGTCTCTTGAATCCATGCTCTTCCTTTCTTGAAACCAGAATAGGACGAGCACCTCCCCGCGGCGAGCCGATGTTTTCACTCTACATGAGAAAACCTCTCCCCGGGCGTTCCTCCCGGGTCATGAAACGACTCACCCCAAATGACCATCACCCTGATCTCTTTGCCACCCGGTGCTCAGAATCCACCCACCCCGGTCAAACCCACACCCAAGTTAGTAGGACGTCACCGCCTCAAATAATCAGGGCACGGTATTGCCCCTTACGGTTTCGCAACCGTAGCGCTTTCTTCCGCCGCCTTGGCTGGCTTGGGGTCTTTATACATGGTGACCAGGCAGCCGCCCACGGCGGCCAAAACAATCCCGGCAAAAAACTGCCAACGCAGCATTCCGATCCCTCCCACCGGAGGATGAAGAATCAAAGCCACCACCGCATTCACGATCGGAGCTCCGGCAAAAATAATCGACATTACAGCAGGCGGTTTTCCACCCGCACCAAATGCCAGCAACACGCCGAGTGCACCCACCGCTCCGACCACTCCGGCAATCAAGGCCCACCAAAATCCTTCCGCCGGCATACTGAGACTCGCGCCCGACGCTTTCAAAAGCACCAGCGGAGCCAACACCGCCACCAGGAAGTAGGCAATGCCCACCACGAGGAATGCTTTGTAGCGTCCAAATTGCGGGTCCTTCATTCCCATCGCTCCGTTGTGAAGGAAAATTCCATACAGGCCCCAAAAGGCCACCGTCATCAGGGAAAACATTAACCAATTCATGGATTTTTTCTGAGTCATCGATCTAGAGGTTCGGAGAATGGCTGAACATCCCGCGATTGACCATCCCTATTGTTCCAGCCTGGCCCGGATGTCCTCGGGAATCTCCATCGCCTTCATCGTCGCCAGCTTCACGCAAACCGAGATCATCTCACCAGTCGCGCGAACGGTATCGTCGTCATTCACGAAAAACTCAAAGGAGTAACACACCGAGCGAGTCCGTATTTCGGAAACGGAGACCCGCACTCTCACCAAGTCACCAAACTTAATTGGCTTCTTAAAATCCGCGGAAGCATTCACACGCGGCCATCCGATCTCACCATCGTGCAACTCAATCCCCCGCTCGCGCAGAAAGGCATGCTCGGCCGATTCCATCCAGCGATAGAAATTCGAAAAGTGGGTAATCCCCGCCAGGTCAGTTTCATAGAACTCCACCGGACGAGACCATTCAAATGTGCTCATTTCTCCACCACCTTTCGAAAAATTTGTTCAAAGCTCTTCGCCATTGCCCCGACATGATAACGATCCTCGACCGCGATCCGACCCTTTTCTCCCATCGATTTCCGCAAGTCCGAATCCTTTAAGATCGTTTGCAAACCCTTGGCTAGCGCTTCGGCACTCCCGGGTTCCACCAAAATCCCACACTCCGCAGGCTCGACAATCTCGGTAAAAGCCGCAGCCCTCGGCATGACCACCGGCACGCCACAAGCCATTGCCTCAACCAAATAAAGCCCGAAACCCTCCGGATAAATCGCCGGAACCGAGAAAACCGAAAGATTTTCCAAAAAAGCAACCTTCTCTTCCCTGCTCACGTTGGCATGCCACGACACTTCGCCTTCCAAACCATACTCCCCGAGTTTCTTCTTCAAGCCCGCAACATACCCCTCGTCGCCCCCGCCCATCGTTCCGGCGACCGCGAGCTTCGTTTTTTTATCACCCAACTTCGTTCGCAAATGGATAAAGGCGTCCACTAACAAACCCAAGCCTTTGTGGTGATACATCCGCGCAAAGTAGCCAATCTTCCCTTCTCCCGATCCCACTTCGTATCCTTCAAGATCTATGCCATTCGGAACCACTTCAGATGACACTCCGAGTCTTCCCTCCATCAGACTGGCGAAAAATTGACTCGGAGAAATCAAGGCATCACACTCCTTCGTCCGGAGCCCCATCTCATCCCAACATTTCGTCTTCCACGGCTCAGGCAGACCGTCGAGAAAGGAATCCTCCCCCTGAAAAGTGCACACCACCGGTGCCCCTAAACGCCGCTTCAGTTCGCGGGTCAATCCTCCCAGCAGGGCATTCGAAAGAACAACCACGTCAGGCTTCCCGTCGCGCTCTAACCACTCCACCAATTTATCGAGTTCCTTGGCCAAATGACTCTCCTCAAAATTCAGCATGAGATAAGTCATCTCGCCTTGCTCCTTGGCCGAGGTCATGTGGCTCCTCTTCGCCACGGCCCGAAGCAACCTGTGCCCATTGAATAAACGATCAACCCAACGCGGCAACTTCCGAAAAATACAATACTTCTCCTGAAGCCATACATTGATCCCGCCAAAAAAGACGGGAGTCTCGACATCCGCTCGCTCTTCATCGAGCTGCATCGGCAGATACATCGGAACGAGATGAGCATCATGCCCAAGAGCTCTCAAAGCTTTCACCAACGCATTGTCCCGCATGCAGGCACCGCAATAATAGCTCCCCGTGCCGGCAGTAAGGATCGTGATTTTCACCTTAAGCTATGGAGGACCCCGCCACTGTTTTCCCATGTGGAAGATCTTCCGGCAGCTCGGCAAATTCGCTCACGCGATCGAAGAGTTGTCCGTAATCCTTGTCGATCAAATCACCGATTAGGCAATCGGTCAGATCCCGACGCACTTCAGCATACTTCATCGCGACATCCTTGAAACTGAAATTTTCATCATAGAAGGCATATACCAACTTCCGCATCCATTCGATTCCTTTGCAGACCCGCTCGCCATAACCCAGAAATCTTTCCGCACTGACATCATTAGCCTCAAGAGCATCCGCCACCGCATCCGCCCCCAAGGAGCCTGTTGTCAGTGCCAAATAAACCCCCGATGAGAAGACCGGATCTAAAAACGCAAAGGCATCACCAATGAGCAACAGGCCATCCGTGGCACAATTTTCGGCGCGATAGGAATACTCCCCAGTGACCCAATACTCGCCGAACTGCTCACCTTCCGAAAGGTGCTCTTCCACCCACTTATTCTCCTTGATTTCACGTTGGTAAATCGCATGGAGATCACGACCGTCGCGATAAAGGTAGTCCCTCTCCGCTACGATTCCGGTACTCACAATATTATCCTTGAGAGGGATATTCCAAAACCACCCCTTCCCCTGCACATACGCCACCGTAGTCGCGCCTTCGTCGACACCAGGATCACGCTTCGCTCCTTTGTAGTTCGTCCAAATGGCAATCTTGTTAAGCTTGGGATCACGCTTCCGCCACTTCTTTTTCCGCTGAAAAAGGGCATCGCGACCCGTCGCATCCATCGTCATGGATGCCCGCACTTCAAAAACCTTTCCCGACTCATCCTCCGCAGTTACACCGACAATCACCCCCTCTTCCTCCAAGAAATCCAAAACCTTGATCCCCTCTCGCACTTCAGCTCCCGCCTCACGCGCCCGTTCCATCATCATGGTGTCAAAAGTCGCCCGATCCACCTGCCAAGTCTTGGCCCGGGGATGATCGGTGTGCTCGGAAAAATAGAATGGAGCAGACAGTTCGCCATCAGGATTCACGAACTGCACGCTTTGCTTGCTTTGGAAGCCTGCCCCATTGAGACGATCCACCATCCCAATTCGCTCCAGCGTGTCATAACAATGCGGAATCAAAGATTCGCCCACATGATAGCGCGGAAAATGCCCCTTCTCCAAAACGATTACCTTCTTTCCCTTTTCCCCCGAAAGAATCGTCGCAGCCGTCGACCCGGCCGGACCAGCTCCAATGATAAGAACATCGCAATCGTTTTTTAGTTTTGAAATCATGGTTTTTCTCTAGGTAGAATTTCTAAAATACGGGAAATCACCCGCTTGTTTTCATCAAACAGCGTATTATAACGGCCAAAAAGAGATTCGCCACCCGTCGGAGGAAAAAAGTCCGGAGAAAATTCACCCGGCGCGACTTTCAAAAATCCCACCGGCTTGCTTTGGTAGGCAATCCCGCTATCATTCAAAATGCCCCCTAGCGGTTCCGCTTCCGCTAGAATTCGTTCGCGCAAATCATCCCGACAATGATTCAGATGCACTTCAATCAGGCCATACTCCACGGGCTTCTCGCCTGAATAGAGAATCACTTCGCGTAGATATTTGTCTTCACTCCGCCTGGTCTTCAACACCTTCAGAGCAATCTTTCCGCCATGAAACTCCGCCAGAGTCGAGGTCATATCCCGACCATGATGCAGCAAGTCGCGGTAAGGCGCCTCAATATCATCCGGCTCGACTGGAACAAAGTCGACCTCCTTCAACAACGACGCTCCCAGCAATCGTGTGATCTCTTGCGAGAAATCCATCACTAGACAATGCGGTCAGTGCGATGCTCGGGCAGGAAAAAGTCATGCAAGATATTGTCGACACATAACAAGCCATCACGCTCGAGGAGAATCTTGCCATCAGTCACATTGAGCAAGCCCTCGTCAGTCAGCTGCTCGAGCTCGTCACTCCAGCGATTGACAACATCGACACCAAACTTCTGGTCGAAGTAGGAACTGTCCACCTTGCCCAATTTCATCTGAAGAATGAACTCACGAATCATGCGCTGTTCTTCAGTCGTGCGGAAGCTTCGCTTGGTCGGCATCTGGCCGGCTTCAATGGCTTTGGTATAATCATCAATCTCGGTGAGATTTTGATAATGAACGCCAGCCGCATGTGAGAAGGAAGCCACACCCAATCCGAGCAAGTCAGCGCCTCCCCAGAGGGAATCACGATATTCAAATTTCGTCTTCTCCGGATTCTTCACTGCAGTGTAACCCGAGCTAATCGTGTAACCCGCGCTCTCAAGAGCCGCGAAGGCTTCCTTTACCCAGCGACGCTTCGTTTCCCAATCGGCCACGGGAGCAACGAGTTTTCCGTTATCCTTCATCTCCTTGTAAATCGTCGTATTATACGGGATCTCCATTTGGTAAATCGTCACGCTGTCCGGCGCATACTCGATCGTCTTTTCGATGTTACGCTGCCAGTTCTCCTCGGTCTCCTCGATCATGCCAGAAATCAAATCGATATTGATCTGATCAAAGCCTTCCGCCTGCGCCCGCTCGTAGGCCCGGCCCACTTCTTTCGAGCGATGCGCTCGACCATTGATCTCGAGAATGTGATCGTCAAAGTTTTCAATACCCAAACTCAAGCGCGTCACCCCGATATCTTTAATCGCCGCCAGCTTGCCCGGATTCAAGGTTCCCGGCTCACACTCAAAGGCCACTTCCTGGGCATCGTCCCATGGAAGAATGGCTTTCATTCGGTCAGTCAACTCTCCCAACTGCTTCGCCGAGAGATACGAGGGCGTCCCTCCACCAAAATAAATGAACTTGGGCTTTCGCCCCTCGATAAGCGGCTTGCGTGCCATCATCTCAAGTTCGGTCACCGTCGAGTCCAGGTAGTGCTTGATCTCGTCCGCACTCTTATCGGTATAAACGCGAAAATAGCAGAAATGACAGCGTCTCCGGCAGAAGGGAATGTGGTGATAGAGACCCAGTGGCACTCCCTCTTTCGACGGTTGATCGTAAACGGCCTCAACCTGGGCATTCTGATCATCCGACCAAAACGAAAAGGGAGGGTAATTCGAAATGAAATAATTTCCCGCCCGGGTGGCTTTCTTTTTATCTGCGACTGAACTCATTGATTCGTGAAGTTTGCGAACTATCAGCCGACAATACACTGCCGAAAGTGGTTTTTTTACAGGAGAGTTTTAGAACTGCACCCTAAGGAATTTAGAAAGCCCCGTCATTTGCCAAGCTGGCGATTAGCGATTGGGTTTGAGCCTGTAGCTTTCCTGAGATGAGGAGCGTGGGATTTCTGCCCTGTGCCCGGCTTTTTGCCGGCCAGAACCTGCCCACCTCTATATTATGCAGTTTTTGCAGCACTTAATCTTGCGCTCATTTTCAATTGTGCTATTTTTCCAGCACATGAAAACAAAGGCCCTATTTCTCATTCCTGCTCTCATCATCACCTCTTGCTCTTCTCAACTGGCTTCCTCACCAGCTTCCGGCTCTCTTCCAGCAGAATCAGACGGAGCTTCGCTGAATCGCAAACTCACCCAGAAGGCTTCCATGACGATGAAAAGCCGTTCCCTCAAATCCAGCGCCGACAAATCAGTCGCGCTCGTGAAAACCTACCATGGCCACCTCCATTCCTCGTCCATGAGCGAGAATCGCTACGATGCCACCATTAAAGTTCATCCCACCTACCTCGAGCCCCTCCTCACTACATTGGAATCCGCAGGAAAGGTCACCCAAAAGCACATTTCGAGCGACAATGTCACCGCCCAGCACCGCGACCTCTCCGCCGAGCTCAAAAACAAGACCGCCCTGCGCGCCCGGCTCCGCAGCCTCCTCGCCAAAGCCACCGAAGTCTCGGACATTCTCAAAATTGAAAAGGAACTGGCCCGCCTTCAGACCGAGATCGACCAACTCTCCCAGCGCCTCAATTCCCTCAACTCAAAGGTCAAGCTCTCGACCCTCACCCTCACCATCAAACGAGACCGCATCCCGGGCCCCCTCGGCCTCGTCACCAAAAGCGGTGGTTGGATCTTCGATAAGCTCAATTACTTGAACTAACCACCGATCGGCTTGGGTTCATAAATACCCGTGTCCCCATCTAAGATGTGGTCGCTCCTGTAATATGCCCTACTACCTCTGGTCACCGTCAGAGAACCATCTCTTCCTCAACTACGGCTTCCAGGGATTTTCCTTCTGCCCCTTCTTCGGCTGAAGAAACTTTGCATCGGTTTCCTTATACCAGGCGTGCAATTTTGCGCGCATTGATTTCACGAGCGCTTCATTCCCCTTCTTCAAATCCTTCAACTCACCGGGATCATCCTTAAGGTTGTAGAGATGCACGCGGCCGTCTTCGTATCGCTCGATGAGCTTCCAGTCTCCCATTCGCACCGCACCTGAGGGAAACCCACCCTGATTGCTATAGTGCGGATAGTGCCAGAAAAGCGCCTCGCGCTTCAGCCCGCCGCCTTTCAGCAGTGGCATCAAATCCACGCCATCGATTTTCGCCTTCACCTTGCCTCCCGAAGCGTTGACGAAAGTTGGCATGAAGTCGGTGCTCATGACGGGTATGCTGCTCACGGTGCCCGCTTTGGTCACGCCGGGCCACTTCACGATAAAGGGCTCACGAATTCCTCCTTCATAAATCCACCCCTTGCCTCCACGCAACGGAAGGTTCGAAGTTGGTGAGCCTTCCGAGGTCGAAAGTCCGCCATTATCCGAGGTGAAACAAATCACCACTTCATCATCCAATCCCAACTCGGTGACTTTCTTCATTACCTTACCGACGGCTTGGTCCATCGCCTCCACCATCGCGGCGTAGACGGCATGCTTTTGCAAAATGCGAACTTTCCGGGGTTTCTTCCCGAAGACCTGTTCCTCCTCACCAAATTCCTGTCCGGAAACCTCCGCGGCTTTCTTACGATACTTCTCCACCAAGTCAGGGCGACCAATCAAAGGAGTATGCACCGAGTAGAACGACAACATCGCGAAGAAGGGCTTCCCTTTGTTCGCTTCCATAAAGTTACAGGTCTCGGTTGCGAGACGATCCGGCAAGTGCTCGCCATCCGGTCCGTCACTCAAGCGCGGATTTCCATAAGGCGAAAAATACTTCTTTCCGCCATACGGTCCGCCTTTCACAAAGCCACCCGCATTAACATCATAGCCATGCTTCTTGGGCCAAAACTCCTCGGTCGGTCCAAGATGCCACTTGCCCGCAAAAAATGTCGCATAGCCCTGTTCCCTCAGTGCCTCCGCAATCGTCACTTCGTCGTGATCCAGGCGATCATGCAAAGGGGCACTGGCGAACTTCCCGCCGCGTCTCCCGCTGAAGAAATTCGTGCAGTCCTTCCGAGTGGGATAGCGCCCGGTC
>JAKMEV010000388.1:0-2566 GCA_022425785.1 Akkermansiaceae bacterium
TGTTCCGGGATCGCGGCGCGGTGAAAGAAGGCGTTAAGATTGATGAATTTGAACCTGTTGAAGGAGTGCCTCCGATCGAGGAGATCTTCGCTGAAGTGAGTGGGAATAAAGTGGTCGCGGCACAGAAGGCCCTGGCCTATCTCAAGTCAGCGAAAAATCCGCGGCCATTTCTCGATGAAGCGCAACGCTTGATTTACTTGAAGGGGAATGGATCGCATGATTACAAATTCAGTTCCGCAGTTCTCGAAGATTACTATCACCTCACTGGAGGAATGCGGGATCGCTTCCTGGCGGCGAGTGTCTACTGGTTGCAGGGTTCGAAGAAGAAGGATACCGATCTCGTTGCGCGGACGCGGGCGGCCTTGGGATAGTCTGCAGACTATTCACAGGCGATATCGCGAGCGATATGCTGAGGGCGGCTCCTTCATGATACGGGAGAATTCGCGGGAGAAGTGGGCTTGGTCGGCGAAGCCGCAGTCGAGTCCGATCTGGGCGAATGGGCGGGTGGTGCGGACGATGAGGTGGCAGGCTTCCTGGATGCGGAGGTGACGGAGGTATTCCTTGGGCGTCATGTTGAAGCAGGCTTTGAATTTACGGAGGAAGCTGCTGAGAGAAATGTGGGCCGCTTTGGCGAGCTCGGTGATGGCGATGTTTTCGCGGTAGCGTTCGTGGAGGAGTTGGAGCGCGGCGCCGAGTTCTTCGTTCATACTGAGCGAGGTGGTGCCTTGGTTGAAAGGCCGGGTGATGCCGATGAGGCCGCAGATCTTTCTCTCCTGATTGTAGAGTGGTTTTTTAGTGGTATTAGACCAGTCGACGAAGCCGTTTCCGCGCGGGACAAGTTCGACGCGGTTCACGATGGACTCGCCGGTTTTAAGGATACGCAGGTCATCCTTGCGGATGTCCTTCATGATGTGTTGGGGGATGTAGTCGTCGTCCCGCTTCCCGAGAACTTCGGAGGGAGATGAGGCCTCGAAGATTTCGCAGAGCCGGTCGTTGTAGGCGACGTAGCGGAGGTCGAGATCTTTGACGAAGTAGATGAAGCCGGGGAGGTCGTCGAAGATTGAGGCCAGGTGGTTCTCGACTTTGTTCGTTTGAAAGAATCGGTCGTCCTGCATGGTGGGAATTGAAGCAGGTTCGAGATGGGAGGGCGAGGTCAGTCCTATTGATCGTTGAGGAGGCCCTTGCGGAAGGCCTGGCTGACGGCGGAAGGGGCGTTACGGACCTCGAGCTTTTCGTAAATATTGCTGACGTGCGTGTCCACGGTGCTGTAGCCGATGTTGAGTTGGTCCGCGATTTCCTTCTTCACGAAACCCTCGGCGAGGAGCTTGAGAATTTGAAGTTCCCGCTTGGTGAGGGTGGTTTCTTCTTCGGTCTTTGGGAGTCGGTGTTGAAGGTTGTCGAGGACGAGGCGTGCGATATTGGCATCGAGGGAAGCGCCGCCCGCCATGACGCTTCGAATGCCGCCGGTGATGCCGCTAAGCTCGGAGGACTTGAGAAGGTAGCCGTCGGCGCCATTTGAGATGGCTTGAAGGACATCTTCTTCCCGATCGGATTGCGTGAGGATCATGACACGGGTGTCGGGAAGGGCTTGGAAAAAATAGGGGAGAGCCTCGATGCCGCTCATGCCGGGGAGGTTGAGGTCGAGCAGGATGAGGTCGGGCTTTTGATAATTCGTGGCGTTCCCAAGACTGCGCAGGGCGATCTCGGCCGTGCCGAATTGGCTGAGGAGGGTGATGTCGGTTTCGTCTTCCAGAGCGAGGGCGACAACGGCCCGGTATTCGGGGTTGTCTTCGACGAGCATGACTTTGATTGGTGTGTTCATGTGAGAAATTTCCATCTTCGGTAGTTGAGTATCAGGAGCACTTTGAGTCCCTGGGGTTTAAGATGCTTGGTTTGGATCTGTGCTCCGATGATACGGGCGCGGCGTTTCAGGGAGGGCGGAATTTCCTCGTCGGAGGCACTGTCCATGCCGAAGCCATTGTCGGTGACTTCGAGAATGATTTCCTTTTTGTCGGCCTTGAGGTGAGTGGTGACTTTTCCGGCGCCGGAGTGTCTGAGAATGTTGGTGAGGCATTCCTTGTAGAAGAGGCAAATGTCGATGCGGCGTCGGGGAGAGAGTTTCTTGAGGTGGTCTTCGCCTTCGAAAGTAATTTCGTGCTCGAGGTCGGCGAGCAGGCGGGAGGATGATCGCTTCATCGCGACATCGACATCTTCGTAGTTCTCTTTGGCCTCAAGCATATTGGTGCAGTAGCGGGCGGCGGCTCCGGTTTTCTGGGTGAGAGTGCGCATGCGGAGAAGGAGGGATTCCCGTTTCTCGGGATTGGCATCGCTGGCTCGTGTGAGGTCACCGAGGAGGCCGATGGCATGGAGGTTGGCTCCGAGTTCATCGTGCAAGTCCGCGGCGATGAGTTCGCGGGCCCGGTGGATGGCCCGTTGTTGGTTGATGCGATTGACGAGGACGATAATGATGGTTCCGGTAAGGAGGAGGGGCAGAATCCACAGGAGGAGGTTCAAGTTTGTTTCCTGTTCATCGTAACGGGTCTTGAGAAGGCCGACGACTTTGGGG
>JAKMEV010000416.1:0-2918 GCA_022425785.1 Akkermansiaceae bacterium
TGGGAATCGCCCTGCCAATCCTCGCCCACTTATTGAACCGCCACGAAGTTCGGCGTACTGATTGGGCCGCGATGCATTTCTTGAACCGCAACGTGCGGGTTCGTTCCCGGCAGATTCGGCTTCGTGACATCTTTTTACTCTGCTTGCGTTGTCTCGCGATCTTTCTGTTGGTTACGGCTTTCGCGAGGCCGTTCATGGAAGAGGCGGAAGGTTTGCCAGAGGGAATAGGTGAACGCCGCGCGGGCGTTGTGATCGCGCTCGACGCCTCTTTCAGTATGGGGCACCGCGATGAAACTTCGACACGCTTCGAACAGGCCCTGGAGAAGATTACTGCGGTCGCGGCTGACATTCATCCCGGTGATCCGGTCAGCCTCGTCCTCCTCGGTGCCGAGCATCAAGTGGTCGCGCGTAACATGGCTTTCGATCCTGTTTTGTTCGACGAAATACTCCGAGCCCAGAGCCCGAGCCCGGAGTCACTGGACCTGGATAGTGTCCCGCAGATGCTGCGTGGTCTGGTCGAGGCGATGGATGTCCCGAAAAAGGAAATCTACCTCGTGTCTGATTTGCAGGCGGGGGATTGGGGCAATCGTCCGGCCTGGTTCGGCGAGGCCTTGGATACTTTGGGTAAGAGCGCCTCGATGACCCTTGTTCCGGTGCGCGGCGGTGCCGACAATTTGGCGGTCACGGATCTGGAGCTCGTTTCCGGCGTGCTGCGCAAGGATACCGCGGCACGGTATCGTGCGACGGTGCGCAACTGCGGGACGACGGCGGTTGCCAATGTCAGGGTCAAAGGGGTGGCTGATGGCAATACCGTCGACACCAAGATCATCCCTTCAATTGCCCCGGGGGCGTCGGAGACCGTTTCCTTGTTCGTCCATTTCCGCAATTCCGGCGCTGTTCGCATGAGTGCCGAGCTCGAACCGGATTCCTTACTCGAAGACAATGTCCGCCGGACGGTGGCGGTGATCCGGGACGAGGTTTCGGTGCTCAGTGTGGAGGGATCGTCAGATGGTGGTTCGAGAAGTTTCATCACCGCGGCCCTCCGGGCGCGTGGAGGCAGCGGAGGAGGGGAGAACTTCGCCGTGCAGTCAGTGCCATGGATCGATCTTCCTGCTCAGGATCTGGCGGCCTTCGA
The DNA here is from genome assembly GCA_022425785.1 of Akkermansiaceae bacterium. Lineage (GTDB taxonomy): Bacteria > Verrucomicrobiota > Verrucomicrobiia > Verrucomicrobiales > Akkermansiaceae > SW10. The sequence continues at coordinate 1,136 of JAKMEV010000416.1, forward strand.
CGTGGTGATCTTGCAGAACGTTCCCGAGATTACACCCGAGCAAGCGCGTTCATTTGAAGACTATGTCCGTGATGGCCACGGTCTGATCTGGTTTGCGGGCGACAAGGTTGACTCTTCCGCCTGGAATAAGCGATCTGCGCTTGATGGGATTTCGCTGCTGCCGGCCGTAATCGAGCAAACGGTGAGCACGGGGGATGCGCTCGGTGTGGGGAGGCCACTCGACCCGTCCATGCCCGACCATCCCGTGAGCCGGCCGTTGCGCTCTCTGCCGGAGGATCTCCTTAGCGAAACGCGCTTCCGCAAAGTGCTGCAGGTGAAACCTTCTGCGACCAGTTCGACGGTCATGTCCCTCGCTGGCACGGCGGAGCCGTTGTTGTTGGAGCATTCGCTTGGGCGCGGGCAGGTCTTTATGTTCACGAGTTCGGCCGATTCCGCCTGGAACAACCTGGCGGTCACCCCGGTGTTCCCCATGGTCTTGCAGCAGATGGTGACCTACCTCACCGCCCGGGAGTTTGAGACGCCGCGGCTTGTAGGCGATTCGCTTTCGCTGTCCTACGTCGATCAGCCTGATGCGAGCGAGGCCGTTTTCGACACCCCCTCCGGCGAGACCATTTCTGTCCCGGTCAGCGAGCACCGCAGCCAGTATGTCGCCATGTTGGAGCACGCCCGCGAGTCAGGATTTTACTTCGCGCGGGTCAGTCTGCAGGCACCCGGCCTGCCGGTGGCAGTCAATGTCGATACCAGCGAATCGGATGTGAGTTGTATTTCTGCGGCGGAAACAGCGCGCACATTTGATGGGACGGAGGTCATGGTGGCTGAGTCGGCGGCGGATCTTCTCGATGCCGTCGAAGAGTCCCGCGCCGGGCGATCGTTCTGGTTTCACCTCTTGTTGGTGGGACTCGGATTGCTGGTGCTCGAGAGCTTGTTGGCAAAATGGATGTCGAGGCGGTCGGCGGCCGACAAGAAACAAACAACGCCCCCTGCGGCAAACCCCGAGAGTGCCTAAATGATTGCATGGATTTTTAGCGAAGGACAGATTGAGCGGCTCTTCTGGGGGCGCCCGGTTCCGCATCCTGTAATGCTGTCGGCTTTTGCTGCCGTGGTTCTGCTGACCCTCTTTCTTTACTGCCGTCGCCAAGGTTTACCGGCATGGGTTCGCACCTCGCTTGCGTTGACTCGCTTGCTGGTTCTCGCCCTGATTGTGACTGTTCTCTTTGAGCCGACCGCGACCATCACGAAAACGCACACCGGGAAGCGTCGCCTTCCGGTTCTCGTCGACGTGTCTGAGAGTATGTCGGTCAAAGACCAGCGCAAACGTTCCGGAGATATCGGTGAGGCGGCGGTCGCACTCGGAATTCTGCCGCTCTCGGAAACACCGGAAGAGATCAATCGCAGCGCCATGTCGCTCGCGGACAAATCACGCCAAGCTGTCGCAGCGGCCTCTCGCTTGGATTTGGCGATGAACTTGCTATCGAAGTCAGCGCGGCCGATCTTTGACTCCGTCGCCGAAGATCTCGATGTCAGTTACTACGGTTTTGACGAGACTCTGCAACGCGTCGGTGGCAACGAGGGGGAGGACGTCGACTTACTACCGAAGCTGCAGGCTGACGGAGAAGGGACCTCGATTGCGGGAGCGCTGGAGTCGGTGGTGAAGACGGAACGCGGAGCGTCCTTGGCTGGTGTCGTTTTGGTCTCGGACGGACTCGATACTTCGTCGCGGTGCGTTGAGGCGGCGGTGCGCGATCTGGGCGCACGCGGGATCCCGGTTTACACCGTGCCGGTG
>JAKMEV010000466.1:0-3936 GCA_022425785.1 Akkermansiaceae bacterium
CACCGCGCGCGATTCCGAGATCGACCAAATCCTGGGACTCGAACTTGGGGCCGATGATTATGTCAGCAAACCCTTCTCACCCCGCGCCGTCGTGGCCCGCATCCGCGCTATTCTCCGCCGCGGCAGGCCTGAGGCGCCCAAAGCACCCCCCGCTCTCCTCCATCATGCCACCGACACAATGAGTATTACCTGCTGCGGCAACCTCCTCGACCTCACCGCGCACGAATACAAGCTCCTTGCCACTTTCCTCGAAAAACCCGGCCGAGTCTTTACCCGTGACCAGCTTCTCGAAAAAGCCTGGGACGATCCCGGCTCCGCTATGGACCGCACCATCGACGCCCACATCAAGTCCCTCCGCGCAAAACTCCGCCAACATTCCGAAGATGCCGCGGAAACAATTCAAACCCGACGCGGGCTCGGCTACGCTCTCGTTCTCTAGATGCATCTTACCCGGGTCACTCTTTTCTTCATCGTCCTGATTCTCGGGCTCGGGTTCTTTCGCCTCATCGACTATCTCCTTCAGGATCTCGAATTTCAAACCCTACAGGCCACCGAAGAATCGATGGTCGACACCGCGAATATTCTCGCTGGCTACGTTGAGACCGAGGGCTCGCTCGCTGGTCTAGGAGAGATTTTCGACAATAGCTACAACCGGGACATCGAAGCCCTCATCTTCAAAAAACTCAAAACCAACGTTGGCGTCAATGCCTACCTCACCGACAATAAAGGCATTATTCTCTTCGACAGTGGATACCCTAAAAACATTGGGGAAGATTTTTCTAGATTCCGCGACATCAGATTAACTTTAGCCGGTAAATACGGGGCCCGTTCCTCTCGAACCGATGAAAATGACAAGAACTCCTCCGTCATGTTTGTTGGAGCACCTGTTCACAAAGACGGAAATATCGTTGGCTGCCTCAGTGTCTACAAAGCACAAGCAGACGTCTTACCCTTCGTCCAGGAACGTCGCCGCGACATCATTTTTGCCACCATCTTCATCGGCTCCGGCATCATTATTCTCATCGGCGCAGTCTTCATCTGGCTCTTTCGCCCCATCGGGCAACTGACCGACTACGCCCGCTCCATCACACGGGGCGAACGACGCTCAAAGCCCGCCGTCGGACTCGGCCGCGAAGCCAATACTCTCGCCAATGCTCTCCACGACATGCGCGAATCTCTGGAGGGCCGCACTCATTCCGACAAATATATCCAGACCCTCACTCACGAACTCAAATCTCCCCTCGCCGCCATTCAAGGGGCCGCCGAGCTCATGGACGAAGACATGCCAGCTGCCGACCGGGCTCATTTTCTGGAAAACATCTGTAACCAAACGGCTCGTTGTGAGCGCATGATTCATCGTCTCCTGGAACTCTCTTCTCTCGAAGCGCAGACTCACCTGGAGCACTCCCACGGATTCGACATTGTCGCACTGTGCAAAAAGAGCATTGGCCAAATGACCCCTCTCGCCGAGGCCAACGATGTCACCATTAAACCAAATCTCCCAAAACACCTGCCCTACCAAGGCAACGAACTCCTCCTCGGATCGGCCCTCAACCACCTTCTCGAAAATGCCATCCACTTCTCTCCCAAAAAAGGAGAAGTCCTCCTACTCCTCGAGAGCCACGAAACCGAAATCATCCTCACCGTCCAAGACCAGGGCGAAGGAATCCCCGAATTCGCGGCCGAGCGGGCCTTCGAGCGCTTTTTCTCCTACCGCCCTGATGATGAGACGAAAGGAAATGGCCTTGGGCTGGCTTTCGTCAGGGAAATCGCCAATTTACACCTCGGACGGGTCAACATTTTCACTCCCGAGCAAGGAGGCACCTGCGCCTTTATCGCCCTACCCTTGATCCCCGAAAATCGTTAATTTCTCCGAATCTTCATCTAGCAATCATCATCTCTTCATAAAGGAGTGAAACAATGAATCCATGGTCAAATTACCACTATGGCTCCTGTCAGTCATGATTCTCCCGGTCGGCGTCGCCGCTCCCCGGCCTCAATCCACTCAGCCGCCACAAACGGTTCATTCCGTCGACGACCAATACCCCACCCTCTCCCTCACTCCGCTAAGCCCCTGGTCTTAGAATGCGGGACGAATTGACAGGCCTCCTCCGGGGCGCTCCACACGAACTCCGCAAGTGGCTGGAAAATCCCACCGCAGCCCGGGTTCGACTCACCGCCTTGATTATCATCGTGGGCTTCGGCAGTTACGGCCTCACCGTCGGACTCTGGCGCGCTCCGGAGATGGGAGCTTACGTCGCATTTAAAATGCCAGCGCTAATCTTAATCACTCTCGCCTCCAACGGTCTCCTTAATGGTATTCTCGGACTTCTGCTCGGCAGCGGACTTGGATTCAAGCAATCCCTCCTGGCCCAACTCATGAGCTTTGCTATCGCGGCGATGATTCTTGGCACGCTTGCTCCGGTCACATTCTTTATGGCCCTCAACGCACCCTCCGCGGACTCAGCAGGAGCCACCGCGGCCCACGCTAATTTTCTCGTTACCCACACCGCGCTCATCGCCTTTGCCGGCGTGATGGCAAATGTCCATCTCGCCCGCATGCTTATCGCCACCACGCCCAACACCCGCATCGCCGGAATGACCATGGCCGCCTGGATCGGAGGTAATGCGTTTATGGGAGCCCAGTTCTCTTGGATCCTGCGACCCTTCTTCGGAACACCCACCATCGAGGTCGCCTTTCTGCGTGACCATCCCATGCAAGGAACCTTCTACGAAACTGTCTGGAGCTCCCTGCGATCCAGCACAGGAGACTACGCGCTCTTCGTCCTCTTCATTGCCGGTTTCATTCTTCTCCTTCTCCACTCGCCCCTCATCACACTTCTCAGAAAATCTACTACATCAAAACCATGAATAAACCAGAAAACCAATCAAGCGCCACTCCACCGCCGCTTTCCCCACCACTCAGAGACGACGCTCCTTTGCTGTCTATCTTTGAGCACCTCTTGAAACACCCATTCTCATTGGTCGACAACATTCGTAACAACGAAAAACCCGGCGGCCTCATTCTCAAGCTCAGCCTCGTCATCGTCGTCAGCCTGCTCCTCTTCGGAATCACGCTCGGATCCTTCTCCTTTCATGAACAACTCTGGGCCGCTCCGGTGAAGACCCTCTTCGGCGTCCTCTTCAGCGCCGTGATCTGCCTTCCCAGCCTCTATATTTTCACCGCCCTCACTGGAACGTCGCTGAAACTCATCGAAATTGTCCAAGGCCTCGCCTCCGCCCTCGCTCTTACCGGAGCCCTCCTCCTCGGGTTCGCTCCCGTGCTTTGGGTCTTCTCCCAATCATCCGAATCCCAACCCTTCTTCGGCTTCCTCGTCATCGCTACCTGGCTCATTTCCGTCCTTTTCGGCACCGGTTTTCTCATGAAAATGCTCAAAGGATCGGGAACGGAAAACTCCGGACCCGTCAAAATCTGGGTGGGCATCTTCCTCCTCGTCACCCTGCAAATGTCCACCACCCTCCGTCCCCTCATCGGCCGCTCCGACACCTTCTTCACCACCGAAAAACGCTTCTTCCTCCAACACTGGGGCGAGGAGATGTCTCCCAATCGCGAAGAATATAGAGAGGTCGAAGAAGGACGATGAAACAGCTACTCTTCGCCAATGCAAATCGATTTCCCAAGCCCTCCGGCCATTACCTGCTCCATCGAAGCGGCAATTACAATCTATCTGCTCGTTCGGATCCCCCTCGCCATCAAACGGCGCAAAGCCTCTTGAATCCTCTGGTCTCTGAGCTAAGACCTTTCCATGTCCTTCGAGGAACCCGGCCCTGACAACAACTACCTCGCTAATCATGTTGCCTTGTTGCTCCGCAGCCTCAAGGCAGTCACGGGCCGAGACCTCATCGATCCACAAACCGAGCCCCTCGAAACCGCCCGACAACTTTACGAAGCTCCCTTTTTCGTCGCTTCACACG
>JAKMEV010000532.1:0-2614 GCA_022425785.1 Akkermansiaceae bacterium
GGTTCAGACTGATCACAGCTCACCAAAGCGAAAAAAAGAAAGGCAAGAAATCTCATCATTGCGATACGAGCAGGCAGAGTGAATCTTCGCAGAAAAAGTGGCGGAGAGGGAAGGAATTGAACCCACCAAGCCCGAAATGAGCTTCAACGGTTTTGAAAACCGCGGCGACCACCAGGCACGCAGCACTCTCCGCGGGAAGGTTGGCCGAGAAGTTTGGATTGGTCAAATGAATGAGTGGTAGAATTTCAAATGAGCTGCCGATCTCCTTCCCGCTCGACCTCGAGCCTCATGGAGCATAACTTCACTGCCAGACGATGATTCGCAAATTTGACCGCTATTTGATCCGCCAGGTTCTGGCGACGACCATTTTTGCGGTGGTCCTCCTGAGCGGCGTGCTCGTCTTTGGAAATATCTTTAAGCAAATCCACGAGATCCTCGTCGAACGAGGTGCCGGGATTTCCTTTCTTTGGATCTTCTCGATTCAGCTTCTCCCGGTCTCACTCGTCTTCACTATCCCCTGGGGATTCCTGGCAGCCGTCCTTCTCGTCTTCGGAAGACTATCGGGAGATCAGGAAATCAACGCCTTACGAAGCAGCGGAGTAAGCCTCGTCCGCATCGCGGCTCCGGTGATCCTGATCGGATTGGCTCTCTCGATACTCTGCCTGTGGCTTAACGCCACGGTCTCCCCTCGCTCAAAAGGCAACCTAAAGCAAATGCTTTATAATGAATTGAAGAGCGATCCCAACCGCCTTCTCGATCCCAGCGTAGTGCAGTCCCGGCTAAAAGGACAGCGGATCTACATCGAGGAGCGCGATAAGAACAATAGCCTGCGGGGATTCCATTTTTATCAAATTGACGATGAAAACCCTGGATCCCTTCCCTTGGCCTACGTCTATGCCGATCATGTTGTCCCTCCCGCCGAAATCATTCCCGGCTCGGATCGCATCGATCTTCGACTCACCGGAGCCTACCTCGAAAAATATAATCGTGACGCAAATCTTCAGTCTGCTTGGGCCGACAAAATCGAACCGTGGGCCCTCCCTCTCCAGGAAGATGAAAAAAGACGCCCAAAGCCGAAACATCTCGATAATGGTCAAATCGCAGAGTTGCTCAACGATCCGCCCGAGGAATTAAATCAAGAAGCACTGAACAAGTATTCCTTTGAAGCCATTCGCCGGTATTCATTCTCCTTGGCTCCGCTCGCCCTATGTCTCGTTGGAATCCCCCTGGCGCTGACTTCGCGTCGAAAGGAATCCTCTGCGGGAATCGGGCTGAGTCTCCTCGTGGCGTTTTGTTATTTCCTCTTCACCGTTCTCGCCAAAGAAATGCAGTCTGCGAATTTCGAAGCCTCTCTGGCTTCGCTCTGGCTTCCAAATATCATTTGTCTTGGACTCGGAATCATCTTGTTTCAGAGAGCGACCCGAAGTGCCTAATCTAGTCTTGCCGATAGCGGGTTGTAGGAGCATTATCTAATCCATGGAGTGGCAAGTCCGGCGGAAAGTTCGTTCCGCTTACCGAGGGTTTCAACAATGGGTTGCCGAGAACCCACTCCAACTCATCCCCTTTCGCCACACCCTCTGCGAGTACCGGAAAACATGGTTCAAGGTTGATTTACGAGCCTCTTCAAATGTTGCGCTTTTGGCTGTTCCACAAGGAATGGCCTACGCCGCGATTGCCGAACTTCCAATCCTATACGGAATTATTTGTTCCGCGATTGCCGCCATTGTCGCCCCTCTCTTTGCCGGGTCGAGACACACCATCCTGGGGCCGACCAATGCCACATCCCTGATGGTTTTTAGCTTCTTTGCCGCCAGTTCCTATACCCAGGCGGAAAAAATCGGACTCATGCCTCTCCTTGTCGCAATGGTCGGAGTAATCTGCATCATCGGAGCCCTCCTCAAGGCCGCCGACCTGGTGCAATACATTAGCCAAAGTGTTCTCGTCGGCTACATCACCGGTGCAGCGATCTTGATCATTTTCAATCAAGCCAAGCATCTTTTTGGCGTTGCCGAAATCGTCGAACCAGCGAGCAACCTTTTCGGGATGTTCACCGAACTCATTCGAGCGAACGCACATTATTACTGGCAGCCCGCCGTGTTGGGATTTGGCACGCTCATCCTCTATCTCGTTCTCTTGCGATATCTCAAGGCTTTACCGAATTTTGCGATTTCTTTGGCCATCGCTTCTCTGGTCTCAGCCATCATGGCTCATTCCAGCGAAAGTTGGGCAGCGGCGGTGCCGACCTTCGGCTCCTTTTCCACTTCCGATCTCCATTTGCGCTTCCCTGATTACACCGATGCGGGATTCTGGGGAGACCTCCCCTCACTCCTTGGTGTCGCGGTGGCCATCGCATTTCTTGCCTCACTGGAAAATACCGTGATGGCCAAATCCATCGCTTCCCGAACCGGTCAGAAAGCAGAGATCAACCAGGACATGATGTCGGTAGGGTTCGCAAACATCGCCTGCGCCTTCACCGCGGCCATGCCCGCTTCGGGATCACTTACCCGCTCGGCGCTCAACTTTGAATCAGGCGCGAAGAGCGGAGTCGCCTCCATTATCTCGGGAATCTTTTGCCTAATCGCCGTTTTCGTTTTCGCCTTAATCATTCCTAATC